>JASJDX010000494.1 GCA_030064975.1 Pleurocapsa sp. MO_192.B19 | reverse complement strand
TTTGTTCCAAGGTAGCTTTTAATAATGCTTTTAGGTTAGGTTAAATAGAGGTCATCCAACTTTCGATCCTAATTTTTGTATTTTGTCAAGTGACTGTAAAAACCTTAAACAACGGCTATTAGAGCTATGAGTATAATTACTCGCTCGCATTTTCGGTATGCGCCCAGGGAAACAGTCCTAAAAGAATTATCTCAAAGAATTAATAGCTGCTTCTCCAACGCAATATAATACTCGTTCTATTAATTAAAAATATCGACCTATTGATTATGAGATTCTCAAATTAATAGATCAATTAAATCGAATTAAATTTTATAGCCTTATATTTTTTGTCAGAAAAAAGTTTTGCTAATTGCTATTATCTAGTATACAGATTTAATCTGTCTCTTGGAAAATGCTAAAAAACACAATAAATAAAAAAAAGTTTTTTGGCTCATATTACTGAGTACATTGATAACTTGCCTTTGTGGCAGTGCTTTTAATGATTACTTGTCAGTTAATTTTTAAGTAAAATCTATTTTATGGTAGTTAGATATACAGAATTGAATATGACAATTTGTCAAAGTTAAATATGACTTCATGTCATACTTGTTTAGCTTGATTTTGATGAGCAATTTGGATAAAAAAACAAAAAAAATATGATAATTATTGTCAATTTACTGGAATTTCAACTACTATGAACTAAAGAAAACAGTTCTATTTCTATAGTTTGTAATTCAGTCAAATAAATAAGGTTGTGTAGTATTTTACAGATATTTTATTGAAGTGTACGTAATAGTTAGTCATCTAATAGAAAATAGTATGTTTGATAATTTACTACCACCACTTAATAATCATAATTTGCCTTATCCAGACACGATTCATCCAATTGTGGTGCATTTTGTCATAGCAATGGTCTTATTTGCCTTTTTTTGCGATGTCCTAGGCTACTTTACTCGTAATTACCAACTTTATGAGGTTAGTTGGTGGAATATGTTTATTGCAACCATCTCCATTTTCATTGCCATTATCTTTGGGCAAATAGAAGCAGGTCTGGCGATCGCTTATGATGCCGTTAAACCAATTCTGAATCTGCACACTTTAATTGGGTGGTCTTTATCTGGGATTGTGGCGGCGATTACAGGTTGGCGTTATGTGATTCGGTTGCAAGATACTCAGAAAATACCTGTTGCATATTTGGGAGTCGGCTTGCTTTTAACTTGTCTAGTATTTTTCCAAGTGTATTTAGGGGATAAGTTGGTATGGGTTTATGGTCTACATACTGTACCAGTTGTCGAAGCAGCTAAGGAGGGAATATTGTAATGTACTCTGAAGTAATTAGACAGTTAAATTTAGGTGCTAACGGACTTCCCTACCAGATCCCAATTCATCCCAATTTAGTGCATTTAACTCTGGGTTTATTTATTATTGGCATTGCCTTTGATGTGGTGGGAGTTTTTTTTACATTTGAAAAACCCATTTTTAAGTATCTAGCAATTCCTGCCACTCGTTCTAACTTCTTTGATGTGGGCTGGTACAACATGCTGGGTGCGACGGTTATTACTTTTTTTACCGTTGGGGCTGGCTTCTATGAAATGCTCTTAGTGGATTCGCCACCAGAGATCGAGAGTGTCTGGGGTTTGGGAGTAATAGATACTATGCTCTGGCACGGAGTAGGAGGAGTTTTTCTGCTGGCACTAATAGTGGCTATGACTATATGGCGTGGCTTTCAACGCTATGTTTGGCGGAATGATACTAGCCGACAAGTGCAATGGCGATATTTATTAGCAGGAGTGGTAATTATGTTTTTAATGTATGTCCATGGCACACTAGGAGCGCAACTAGCTGCTGAATTTAGTGTTCATAATACGGCAGGACATCTGTTACGAATGGGACAAGACCCAAATACGTTACTGAGATGAGGTACAGATGTGAAGTTTAAAACCATTTTAACTTTGGTCGCGATCGCTTTGGCATTAGCTGCAATCAGTATCTGGGTTGGACATTTATCTTATTCTTGGTTACCTCCTCAAGCTTCTATTGAATCTCAGCTAGTAGATGATTTATTTAGCTTTTTAGTCACTCTAGGAACATTTATTCTGTTAGGAGTTACGGGAACAGTAATGTATTCGGTAATCTTCCATCGCGCAGGAAGATATGACCGCAGCGATGGCCCTCCTATCGAGGGGAATCTAACCTTAGAAGTGGTTTGGACAGCGATCCCTTTTGCCTTAGTAATTTGGATTGCGGCATATAGCTATCAAACCTACAGTGAAATGTCTATTCGAGGCCCAATGGAAATGGCGCACAACCATTTGCCAGAATCGATTCCTGCTGCTTACGCTGAACCAATGGATCAGGGAGTCGCACCTATGACCAACATCGAAGTAGATGCCAAACAGTGGGCTTGGGTATTCCGTTATCCAGAGAAAAATGTTACCAGTACCGAACTACACCTTCCTGTCGATCATCGCGCTCATTTAGTATTGCGATCGCAAGATGTAATTCACGGTTTCTATATCCCTGCTTTTAGAGTTAAACAAGATATTGTTCCCCCAAGAAGTATGGACTTTGAATTCACCCCCATTCGTACAGGTAAATATCGTCTGCGGGATTCTGAATATAGCGGTACATATTTTGCTGCTATGCAGGCAGATGTAATAGTCGAATCAATGTCAGATTATCAACAATGGTTAGCTCAAGCAGCTAAAACCAAACCCTCTCCCTCACCTAATCAAGCTGCTACTGAATACGCCCTCAGAGAACAAAGAAAAGACAAAGCAGCTTGGGCAACAGTTGTCCCCGCTTCTTCTCCAGTGGTCAATTATCATCCCTAGAAACTGAGAGGGGCAGAGAATAGGTAAAGAGAAAGTAATAAGTAATCAACGTGAGTTCGGAGTTCGGAGTATTCGCTGCGCGAAAAGCTACGCAACGGAGTTATGATTTTTTCCTCGAACTATGCGAGATAAACAACGAGAGAATGGGCAATTCAGACATTTGGAAATCAGAATATTACTGAGTTTTTAGTTTTTTTCCCCTTTGTCGAACTCACGTTAATCAATAAAAGCCAATAGCCAATAACGAAGAGCTACAAGCGGTGAGATCTCCGCGTATTGTTCAGCAGTTTCTTCAACAGCGAGATTCTAGATACTAAAACAAGTACATATAAACTATTTAGCCGTGTTGACGAAAGTGGTGCGCGAATGCTCACCAAGAAGCTAATGACGAATGATCAATAACTAATGACTAAAAAATGACTCAAATTGCACCAGAAACCCCACAAACTGAAACCCATGTCCACGAGCAACCCCTTAGTTGGCGACGTTATTTTAGCTTCAGTACCGACCATAAAGTAATTGGCATTCAATATATAGTTACAGCCTTTTTCTTTTACCTCCTAGCTGGCATTTTTGCCATGATTATGCGGGGAGAATTAATTACTCCCGAACCAGATTTAGTCGATCGCACGGTGTATAATGCGCTGTTTACCATGCACGGCACAATCATGCTGTTTGGTTGGATGTTTCCCGTGTTAGCTGGATTTTCCAATTATCTAGCTCCCATAATGATTGGGGCGAAAGATATGGCTTTTCCCCGTCTCAACGCGGTGGCATTCTGGATGGTTCCCGTGTTCGGGATCTTATTTATCCTTAGTTTTCTCGTCCCTGGTGGCCCCGCTCAAGCGGGTTGGTGGTCTTATCCCCCCGTTAGCATTCAAAATCCTAGCGGACAATGGCTCAATGGTGAATTTCTCTGGCTTTTGGCAGTAGCAATGTCTGGCGTTTCCTCGATTATGGGGGCAGTCAATTTTGTGACTACTATCTTCAGAATGCGTTGTCCTGGGATGGGCTGGTTTAAGATGCCCGCCTTCGTTTGGACAGTGTTAGCAGCACAAATGATTCAACTGTTTGGGCTACCTGCTTTGACTGCTGGTACGGTTATGCTGCTCTGCGACTTAACCTTTGGCACTACCTTTTTCGATCCCGCTCAAGGTGGCGATCCAGTATTATTTCAGCACTTTTTCTGGTTTTATTCTCATCCTGCGGTTTATGTGATGATTTTGCCAGTATTTGGCATTTTCTCGGAAATTTTTCCTGTATATGCACGTAAGCCTTTATTTGGCTACAAAGTAGTAGCTATTTCTTCCCTGATTATTACCGCATTAAGCGCGGTTGTTTGGGTACACCATATGTTTGCCAGTGGTACGCCTGATTGGATGCGGGTTTTGTTTATGTTTTCTACCATGCTGATTTCAGTGCCGACAGGAATTAAAGTATTTGCCTGGGTAGGAACGATTTGGGGCGGTAAACTACGTCTGGATACTCCCATGTTGTTTGCCTTAGGAGGATTAATCAATTTTGTCTTTTCTGGCATTACGGGGATTATGCTTTCCTCTGTTCCCGTCGATATTCACGTCAACAATACCTATTTCGTAGTCGGACACTTCCACTATGTTATTTATGGCGCGATCGTTTTCGGATTATATGCTGGAATCTATCACTGGTTTCCTAAGATGACGGGAAAAATGTACTATGAAGGACTAGGAAAGCTTCACTTCTGGCTGACTTTTATTGGCACTACTCTCAATTTCCTCCCTATGCATCCTTTAGGCTTAATGGGAATGCCTAGACGAGTTGCCTCCTACGATCCCGAATTTGCTTTTTGGAACGTGATAGCCAGTATTGGTGCATTTATACTAGGAATGTCTACTCTACCTTTTCTGCTCAATATGATTAGTTCTTGGATTTCTGGTAAAAAAGCCCCAGATAATCCCTGGCGTGCAATTGGTTTGGAATGGCTGTTAACTTCTCCCCCCGATGTTGAGAACTTTGAAGAGCTTCCTATAGTCATAGCAGAACCTTATGGATATGGTAAGTCAGAACCATTGACGGAAAATATGGGTTGAAGAAAGGATAAAGGATATAAATCGCAATCAATAGCCACTTAAATAACCACTGTAGTGGCGGTTCGCGAACTGCCATTACCAATCATTAACCATTAAGCATTATGACCAGCATAGAACCTACTATTAACAAAGAGCAATTACATCA
>JASJDX010000493.1 GCA_030064975.1 Pleurocapsa sp. MO_192.B19 | reverse complement strand
GAATACTACCCTAGAATCTTTAAGTAATGGAGTACCAATGGTAGCTATTCCGATTGCTACAGATCAACCTGGAGTGGCAGCGCGAATCGCTTGGACAGGAACAGGGGAGGTTGTACCCCTCGGTAAAGTTAGTGTGGAGAAGCTACAGAAGGCTATCAGACAGGTGTTAACTGGAGATTCCTACAAAAAGAATGCTTTGAGGCTACAAGAGGCGATTAAGCAAGCAGGCGGGGTGAGTCGGGCTGCCGATATTATCGAACAGGTTATTGCTACAGGTAAGCCAGTTTTGGCTTAGATTGTAAAAAAACTAATGAAGGTAACTACTGCATAATAGCTAACTTGCACAACCTAAAGTATCAGGCACGATAAAGCCTGATGTTTTAATTTCTGGATGTTTTTTCAATAAATTGTCAATTTTTCCACGAATTTCTAAAGTATCTAACTGTTCGGCTTGATTTTTCCGAGTATTTTCTCTTGATAAGTTTGAACCGCCCTGAGAATCACTTTCAAATACTTTACACGCATTAGCAACCTCAGCAATTGGTAAGCCACATTTTTGGAATAGTGAAGAAACAATATGTTGTGGTTGTGTTACCAAATCTTCGTAGCGAACAGCACAAGTAGTAATTCCTTGTTGGTGCAACGATAGATAACTTTGCATTACTGATAGCCATACAGTTGTATATAAATCTATAGCCCTAGAGTCTTCAAAATCTATATCATCTGCATAGTCCTTGAGTAACGGAATAAATCTACTGTACAAATCGATATTTTCTTTTATAGTTGGCAATAATTCACTTAGAAAGACAAAAGAGCGAATTGATGATTTAACCACATCTTCTGCATTACGATACAAGAAAATACTTTTAGCATCGGGAAAAGCTTGATATATTAAATCTCCAAGTTCAATAGCAAAACTCCGCAACTTGATTGCACAGCATGAAGATTTTTTTTGCGGAGTCGGTTTGGCTAGTAAATAAATACAAGCTTTTAAAAGTCCCGCAATTTCTTCGTCATTGCTTCTGTCAGGATTGCGCAGCCCAACGATTTGAGAAAAAATATCTGGTTCTGATAAGCTCAGAACTGTGTCCGCTTGATTAAATACTTTACTCAGTAAGGTAGAGCCACAGCGACCAACAGAGTAAATTACAATTAATTGCTCAATTGGCTCTATATTCTTTACTAATTGAGATAGTTCTTCTAAGGGAACTGCGATTAATTTTTGCGCGTGTTCATACTGAGCTAAGTAATAAAAAGCAGGTTGGTAAAGATCGATATCTATAGGAGTTTCTACAAATATTGCTCGTTGATTTTCAAGGTCGAGACAATATAAACTGATATTGGGATTTTTAACAATAGTTAGAAGATCGATAATTTCTCCTTCTTGATAGTCAAAATCTTCCAATTTAACTACTGTATTGGCAGGAGTTCTATTTTTGGCTTGAATGTGAAGAACTTTGGCACTCATTTTTGAACGTCTGTAATGAAAGTATTCTCTACAAGTCATGAACTTATAGCGAAATCATACTATTAATCAGTAATCTGTGAGGAGAAAAATATGAAAATTACGATTTTGGCACTTGGCACCAGAGGAGATGTGCAACCTTACATTGCTTTGGGGCTGGGATTGCAAGCGGCTGGTCACGAAGTAACATTAGCATCTCTGGAACTGTTTCAGAATTTCGTAACCGACTATGGCCTTGAATTCGCTTCTTTAGGAAGTGTTTCTGAGGAATTTAGAAAGAGATCTATGCAGGAAGCCAAACGCAATACAATACCCTTTCATGGTTTGTTTGGCAGAGTTAGATTTTGGAGTCTTTTCTGCTCGTTTCTTGAACCTTTAATGGTCAATACTTGGAATATTTGTCAAGGTACCGAAACGATCATCTATTCTCGGCTGACCTTAACAGGATATCATATCGCTGAAAGTTTGAGAGTGCCAGGAATTGCAGCTTATACAAACCCTTTAACGCCCACTCAGGCGTTCCCTAACCCGCTCTGTACATTAGATTTTCGATTAGATGGGACGTTAAATTGGCTGACTCACGTTTTAGAAGGACAATTCCGGTGGCAATTTGCTCGGAAGAAGATTAACCAGTGGCGAGAGCAAACTCTCAAGTTACCTCCAGTAAATATTACAGGTGTCTATCGTCGTCAGCAAAAGCAGCAAATACCCATTCTTCATTGCTACAGTCCTGCTGTGGTTCCTAAACCACCCGATTGGCCCGAACGGGCATATGTAACAGGATATTGGTTTTTAGATCCCTCTCCAGAGTGGCAAGCACCAAAGGAACTGCTAGATTTCTTAGCTGCTGGTCCACCGCCAGTATATATCGGTTTTGGTAGTATGACGGGCACTAACCCAGAAGCACTGACAGAATTGGTACTGGCAGCAATAACTCAGACTGGACAGCGTGGCATCTTGCTGACAGGATGGGGTGCTTTAAGTAATGCTGATTTTTTGCCAGATAACGTGTTTAAGATTGACTCAGTTCCCCATGATTGGCTCTTTCCTAAAATGGCCGCAGTAGTTCATCATGGAGGAGCTGGCACAACTGCTGCTGGTTTGCGTGCTGGCGTTCCTTCTATACTCATCCCCTTTGGTGCTGACCAACCATTCTGGGGACAACGGGTGGCTGAGTTAGGAGTAGGGACAAAACCTTTACCGCGAAAAAAACTAACGGTTGAAAGGTTAGCTGCTGCAATTCGGACTGTTACCACCGATCAGGCTATGAAAGCTCGTGCCAGTGCCTTGGGGGAAAAGATTCGCTCAGAAGATGGCATAACAAGGGCTGTTGAATTGTTTCACCGCTATCTTCCCTCTCATTCAAGATCTTGAATTTCAGTTTAGCCAAGAACGCGATCACCCTCCCATACCATTCCTGCCGAAGCTAATATTTTTTAAACTGAACTAGACGCAGTCTGAAAAACTTCCTGACTTTGAGGACGCTTCCCTTTAACCACCATCCGTACACCCTCTGATGGCCCCATCAAAAGACCGCGACGGACTGGTTTGACTGGTTTGCTATCCGCTAATGCTAACTCCCAATGAGACAGCACAGTCGCCAGAACTATTTTCATCTCAAACTCGGCAAAAGCATAACCAATACAGCGACGGTTGCCACCACCAAAGGGTAAATACTCATAGGGAGAAAATTGACGTTCCAGAAAACGCTCTGGCTTAAACTGCTTTGGTTCAGGATATAGATCTTCACGATGATGGGTTAGATAAATACAGGCAGACAAGATCGTACCTGGTTCAAACTGGTATTCCCCAATCTGTAGCGGAGATTTAACTACTCGCGGTAGAGCAAACATTGTTACTGGATAAATACGCAGCGTTTCTTTGCAGACGGCATTTAAATAAGGCAATTTTAAAATAGTATTCGGATCGGGGTTATCACCCAGACTATCCAACTCTTGTAGCAGTTTCTCTCGTACTTGGGGCAGATGGTGAATCCAGTAAAATGCCCAAGCTAAAGATGTTGCAGTAGTTTCATGCCCAGCTACCAAGAGAGTCATTAACTCATCTCGTAATTCCAAGTCCGTCATCGGTTCGCCATCCTCATCACGAGCTGCCATCATCAAAGAGAGGATATCAATGCGAGATGAATCTGGTTGCGAACGGCGTTCGGCAATTTCAGCATAAATAAGTTGATCGATTTGTTGCTGATTCCGAATTAAGCGTCCCCAAGGACTTAATGGGCCCCAATCCTTCTGGAGTAAGGGGAAAAGAAGCAAGATAATTCTGAATATAGATTTGGCTCCTTCCAGTCTTTGAGTGAGGAGTTGAGTCAGTTTTTGGTAACAGGAACCGTCTTCTAAACCAAATACAGCTTTTAAAATAACTTGGAAGGAAATGGCTTGCATAGACGAACGGACTGAGAAAGGTTCGCTAATTTTCCATCGGCTTGCTACTTGCTCTGTGAGGTCGCGGATTAACTCTCCATAAGCTCGCATCCGCTCTCCGTGAAACGGAGGCATCAACAGCTTTCGTTCCCGCTTGTGGCGTTCTCCAGAAAGAGCAAGCAGCGATCGCTCTCCTATAAGGAGTGGCTTGATCCCGGCTTCCTTCCCAGAATCTAATTGCTTTAAATCGGCAGTAAAAATTTTCTGAATGCCCTCAGGATTGCTAATGACAACTTGAGGAATATCGCTAGGATTAATGGGAAAAGTAAAGATATCGCCATAGATTTGTGCGTGGGTTTCTAGGATTTCTAAGGGTTTAGTAATCCACTGAAGCTTCTGCAGCAAGGATAGAGTCGGGGAACCTTCGGGCAGTTTAGGTTGAAGCATCTTTTTTTCTTCCAAAATTAGAGAAACCATGCTGTACTGGTTGAGCAGCAACTTGTATGCGCCCACTTATTTAATCTTAGATAAATCTTAGATAATTGTTACCCTGCAAGGGAAAAATAATTCTTTGAGTAGTTACTTCAAATCTTACGTTATTGAAAATTTTTGAATCCAATTTAAGAGAATGGGATTAACTACTTCTGGGGCTTCATCTTGGGGACAATGACCTAAGCCGACTAGGGGAATAAATTCGTCTACGGTAGATATTTTTGCTAATTCTCTGCCCATTGCTACGGGTTCCCAAGGATCTTCTGTACCCCATAATAAAACGGTGGGACATTTGAGACGGGGGAGCAGATCTTCTGGTAACGGACCTTGAGAGTAGCGGGTAAAAGCCAGAAAAACAGCAGCTGCGCCCTTGTCCATCGCTGGCTTCATTAGAATTTCGATTAATTCATCGTTAACTGCTTCAGGGCGACGGTAAGCCTGTAATAATATTTTGCGAACTACTTTTGGTTTGGCGATTTGCTTAAAAAAGAAATTACCAATCTGCCTGTTAGCTAATACTTGCTGCATTACTAGTGAGCCATAATTACGATACCAGGGTAAAGTGACTCGTTTGCGATCGTGCAGTAGTCTAATAGAGCAGTTAATCGCTGCTAACCCTGAGGCTAATTCTGGGTGGTCTACTGCTGTTTGCATTACTACAATACAACCGATAGAATTACCGATTAAAAAAGCAGG
>JASJDX010000041.1 GCA_030064975.1 Pleurocapsa sp. MO_192.B19 | reverse complement strand
GCAATTTCTGTTACTGGTTTGGGGGTTGTTGGCTCAAATTCATCTAACTCATACATCCTTGCTTGAATGTATTGGGGACAATTGCCAAAGCTTTGCCCTACCTGTACCTCAAAACCATTGGCATAAATAGCACTAACTATTCCATTCAGACGATTTCTACGACGAGTATGCAATTCAATTCCCAACAAACCAATATCAATTCCTTTTTCTAAGATAGATGCTAACGGATCGCCAAACAAAGGTACAGCAACTACTTTCAGATTGCGAGCGCTTGGAATGGAAAGAAAACCAGGTTTCCCTACTAAAATAGAAGTCCAAGGATTTCCCGCTGAATCTACCGTACCTACAATTAAATAGGGAAGTTGAGCAAAGAATTGCTGATGCTGTTGAGTAAGATATTCTCGGATAATACGCCTTCCTTGTTTATCTATCCGCTCTTGTATCCCCAATCGAGCTTGAATTGCTAATTCCCCAGAATGAAAAGGTGATTCGGTACGTGTCCAGCCTGGATTTGCCATGATATATTATCTCCTAAATTAAAAAGCTATTGTCTGTTTAGGATGCTAAAGCAATGAATTCCAGCCGAATACCGCCAGGAATGTAACACATCATGTGGTGTGTAGGGCTATTCCCTAAAGATTCTGGAGCAAATTCAATTTTAACGTCAGGGGTATTTAACAAAGTTTGATATAAAGTTTTCAATGTTTCTAAATTTTCAACTTTGAGTGCAAAATGATGTAAACCAATGACATTTTTGCGATCAAATGGGGTTGCTTGTTCGGGATTGTTGGCTCTCCACAAAGTTAACATTACTGTCCCATCAGAAACAAAAATTGCGGGATAGTCGGAAACTTCGCCAACTTGTTCAAAACCTAATGTATCGACAAAAAAGTTACGAGTTGCCATTAAATCTGGAACAGTGAGTCCAATATGATGCGCTCCTTTCGTGATTCCCATGTTCTTCTATCTCCAACTTTGATTTACGAGGAGTTTACGGTTTTTCATAAAAGCCTTTTATGACCACAATCAGTTTTGTATTATTAAAGATTAATTATTTACCAATCTTCATTGAGAGTAATACTTCTTTGCTTGCGAGTAATCACACCCTCTGATTGCAAACGTGATATGGTTCGATAAAGAGCCTCTACCGATAAACCTAATTCAATTGCCAGGTATTTGAGGGGACGTTGTAAAATTACAGTTCGGCGATCTGGTTCTATTTGATGGGTTAAATACTGTAGTAAACGTTCTCGTGCTGAGCGAATGCTTCTTAACTCCAACAAGGTTTTTACGGTTTTATAACGATCAGTTAGCTGACTCATGTAGATATTAGCTAAATCGGGATATTCATCCAAAGCTTGTCGAAACAGCTCTTTATCAATCGCTGCGACACGAGAAGGGAAATCGGCGATCGCCGAACAAACATAGGTAGCGGAAAATAATGCTATTTCAGCAAAACTTTCCCCCGCCAAGACAAAATAATGATTGATTATTCTTTCCTCAGTAAAAGTAGCTAGTCTAATTTGACCTTCTAAAAGAAAGTAAATAGCATCTGCTGTTTCTCCCTGTTGAAAAAGAATTTGTTTGGCTGCTATATCTTGATAAGTAGCCCGATTTTGTAACTCGACAGAAAGCCGTTCCAAAGTTAAACAATTCATCTTTCTCCTAACTAGCAACTCGATTAACAGCAGCTTTGGGAGGAGTACTACGACGAATATCGCGCCAGATCTGAGTCGCAGCTAGTGCCCCATCCGCAGCAGCTACTACCACTTGATTCAGTCCTACTTTTAAATCCCCAATGGCAAAAATTCGCGGGTGGGAAGTACGAGCCATCTTATCTGTGACTAAATTGCCTCCTTGTTTTTCTAAATCGAATTTGTCTAGATAGGTAGCATGATAGCTCGAACCCATAGAGATTAAGCCTGTTTCTAATTCCACAATTCGACCATCAGTTAATTCCACACCAGTCATCTGATGGTTTTCGCCTACAAACTGCTTGATAGGGGTTGATTCAATTTGATAACCCTGCGCTTCTAATCTGCTACGTAGATCGTCAGTTACTTCAAATAATCCTTGAGTAAACAGGGTAATATCGGAAGTAAACCAACCTACAGGAAAAACAACCTCTGCATTACCCGCACTGCTGGCAAATACTCCTACCTTTTTATCTACCATTTCATAACCATCACATATCAAACAAACATGAAGGTTATAACCTGCATAGTCATAGACATTACGCATATTGTCTAACTCTGGCAGATAATCGATAATTCCACTAGCAGCGATGATATATTTGGCACGAAAAGTATGATATTCACTGTTATTGCGACCAACTTTGACTCGCACCGCAAAGGTTTCTCCTTGATCAACTATTTCTTCAACATAAGCATCAAGTAAATCCCCACCTAGAGAAAGAAAATGTTCTTTCCCTTGTCTGAGAAGAGAGCGACCAGGAGTATCTGGGGGTAAACCTAGATAGTTATGGAGTTCGGTCATCCAAAAAGAGCGAGCTTTACCTTTATCGATAATGAGAGTGTTGAGTAAGTAACGTTGAAGATAAACTCCCGCAGAAAGTCCTCCTGCACCACCACCAACAACAATGGTGTCATAGATTTTTTCTGTGGCTGGTTGCAAGTTTTTTTTCGTCAGTTTCATAATTTTATTCTCCTAATTTTTTGACAGGATAAAGTGAAATAAAATTGTTTTATCTCCTACCGAACGTTTGTTTTTTTACTATTTTTAGTTTACCGAACGTTAGGTAAAAAGTCAACAACTAAATTTTTCTAGTAAACACACCACATAAATATTGGGTTTTCTAACGAACATTCGGTATAATTGTAATCAAAAAACATATTAATTAAATGCCCAAAGAAAAAATAATTAGTAAGCTAATCCCCGTATTCCGTCACTATGGCTATGAAGGGGCTACCGTATCTCGCTTATCGGCAGCTACAGGGTTAAAGAAAGCCAGTCTTTATCACCACTTTCAGGGAGGTAAAGAACAAATGGCAGAAGCAGTTTTAGAATACATTAGCAATTGGATTGAGGAAAATGTTTTTGCACCTTTGCAGTCCAATAAACTACCTCGCGATCGCATTTTAGCTATGACTAAAGGAATAGATAAGTTTTACGAAAGCGGTCAAACTCCTTGCCTCTTGGCAGTGATGTCTTTAGGGGAAGCGGATAATTTATTTCATCAACAACTAGAACAATCTCTTAAACAATGGCTCGATACTCTTGCTCAAATTGTTGAGGAAACTGGAGTCGAACCGCAACAAGCTCGTCAAAGAGCAGAAGATGCGATGATAACGATCCAAGGTGCATTAGTATTAGTGAGAGTTACCAAAGATACTAAGGTTTTTCAACGTGCGATCGCCAATTTACCTCAGATTTTATTACCAGATTAAGATAGCGGAAGTTCTCGCTTGATTTACTACTGTCAAACTGCTACAGGAATTATCTTGTTAACTATCTACTCTAAATCAGAGCAAGCCGATATTGCCGCAGATGATATTAAGAGAATTATCTCACAATCCGAAAGTTAGCTGCGATAATTACATTTTCATAATTAAAAATAAAGCGATCGCGTTTTTTGTCGTGCAGAAATACTCGATAAACTTTGGAAAATCGATTTAGTATATATCTTTGGCGATTGAGTATGTTAAAGAGCGATCGCAACATTCTATTTCTAACCCAAATGACCAGTTTTAACGTAGATTAAACAACCTTCTTTGCTAAAAGGAGTATGAATACTACCGTGAGGATTGCGAATCCATGTTCCTTGAGGATAAGTCCCATGTTCGTCCTCAAAAACCCCTTCAATAACATATATTTCCTCTCCTCCATAATGGCCATGGCGTTGAAAAACTTTTCCAGGCTGCCATTTAACTAGTGCCACATTTTCTGCACCATAATTATGCAACGGCATCACTTCTAACCCCTCAACTAAACCAGGATGCCAGGGATTATTGACAGTATTAATAACTTTTTGCTCTCGATCTTCAGGAGACATTTGCCATAACTTAACCAGAATCGTTGCACCTTCTTTACTAAAAGGAGTATGGCTCGAACCTACTGGGTTGCGAACGTAAGTTCCCACTGGATAATCTCCCTTGTCATCAGAAAAAACCCCATCTAAAACTAAAAACTCTTCACCACCACCATGAGTATGAGGGTCAAAAGAACTACCAGGAGCATAACGAACTATGGTGGTTGCTCTGGCTACTTCGTCTCCATCTCTCTCTAGCATCCGACGCTGTACCCCAGCCATCGGCGAATCAACCCAAAGGATTTCATCGGTATGAATTACAACTCTTTGACTTAAATCGGCATTTAGTAACATGGCATTGTTCCTCAAAATTTACGGATTTTGGCTCGAATCGAATAATGTTTGCAACAAATAGTTCTTATGTAGGGGCGTTTCGCGAAACGCCATTGCAAGGTATAAGCTTTATTCAGCAAGGAAAGTTTCTATTTGCGCCTCAGATTTTAGTAGTTTGTGAACGGGACATTTAGCGGAAAATTCCAGAAGTCTCTGTTTCTGTTCGTTGGTTAGGTTTCCTTCTAAGTGAAGACCAACTGAAATTACGTACTGGCGATCAATTTTCTGATGAGTAACATCTACATCAACATGAGTAAGCTGCCAGCCTTTGCGCTCGGCGTACATCTGAAGAGTGATTGCTTTACAAGAACCTAAACCAGCAAGTACAAGTTGAATAGGTGTTGCACCTGCATCATCCCCACCCAAATCTAATGGTTCATCAGCAGTAAGGTGAAACTTATCATTGATAGTAATATCTTGACGATATCGCCCAGAGGTGGAAGAAATGTTAATGGGATACATAACTATAGTCCAAAAGTTTTCCTAAGCTTTATGCGATCGCTTTTTTAGTTATAGTGATTGCGTCCAGCCATTACTCCACCGTCTACATCCCAAATAGCTCCTGTGACCCAACTAGCCTTATCTGAAAGGAGATAAATAACTACTTCGGCGACATCTTCACGAGTTCCAACCCGACCTATAGGATGAAAACTATTGAATCCCTGAAGAGCAGAATGTACCTCATCTTTAGGAATAAAACCTTGATAAATTGGCGTTTCCACTACCGCAGGAGATACGGCATTAACTCGAATATTATGTTGAGCCAATTCCATTGCCAGATGTTGAGTCAAAGAATGCAAACCAGCTTTGGCCATCGAGTAAGCAGAAGAAGGAGTGGCTGCTACAGCTTGTTTTGCCCACATCGAACCAATATTGACTATGGCACTAGGTTTGCCATGATTAATCATATTTTTGACAACTGCCTGAGTGATAAAGAAAGTTCCTTTATTAAGGTCTAAATATAAGTCATAATCGCTTTCTTCGTACTCAATAAAAGGTTTGGGCAGAAAGACCTAATTTACCTACTAGTAGGTAAAAAATTAACGATGATTTTATTATTTGTTTCTAATTAAGCGCAAATATAGGCTGTATCATAGCCCACAAATCTTTACTCATTTGAATTTTTACTCAAATACTCACTAACAGCTTCTATTAGTATCTCAGTAATGCAGTTACTAATCATTCATAAACAGATCTAAAGGAAAGTGACCGTATGTTCCAGCAATCAGATCATCTTCACTTTGACAAGAAACAAGAACGCCTCTATATTCTCCTGTATATTTGTCTGAGTAATAAGACATTTTCTGAGTACTAAATTTTAGATAAACTGGTTCAGAACTTTGAGAAATGTTCTCAAGTTCCAAATTACTTTGATGCGCGGAAATGCTCGGGTTCCCCGAGCTTATTCCACGCGCATGTTGATAACCGAAAGCCTCTAGATAACTAGCTAAAGCTGAAAAGCCTTGCTGAAAATTATCAGCGCAAATTCCCAAATTTTGTGATGACGCCAAACTTGTTACCAACAGTAAGCTGTTACGGAGTTGCTCTGGTTCTATTAATAGTTCAGTATTTGTTACTTGGGCGCAATCGTATGACTTTAAAATTTTTAAAGCTTTATCTAGAGTTAAATCAGTTGGTTGTGATACAGACATAGTGGCATTATAGACTTAGATTATTAATGATATTTTCTGAAAATGTCGGACAAACTGAATTAATTATCTATATTTAACTAAATTGACGTTGGCATATTAATACAGTTTCACGATTGCCTCTTGTAATTCGTAACTCATCATCCAAGTAAAGTATTTTCAGTATTCCTTTAGGAGACTTTTTCATCACAAAAGCTCTTTTACCTGTTTGAGGATCTATATCTGATGCTTTAGTGATTCCAAACATCCATTTTATAAAGACAGATACGATCCGCTCGCGTAAACTAAGCTGGGATTTTTGAGACTCCTGACCAAATACTTTCAACCATTCTTTCATTTTTGATGGTTCTTCAGTTTCTAAAGGCATTAATTCTCCACCTGTAAACCTTACTTGTAGCGTATCTTGGCTTTTTGCCGAGCAGATAGCTAGATTTTTGACAATCCCTTTTAACTCAGGAATATTCCCATCAATCGTTTTAAACTCAACTACAATATCGTGAGTAAGTTCATTTCCTTCGACCAGAAAAACAGGTTGCAGGACTCGCTCGATCTCTACCAATATTTCCACAGGCTCAAACATATTGAATGCCAGTCTTCCAAGAGTATAAACACATCGTCCTTGAGGATCACTTTGACGACCTGGAAAATTCGGTGCATTGATTAACAACCAATTACCTTCTAGTAGCCTTCTGTTTTCTATAGGTGCGCTATTGGGATTAAGAGATGCTAACTTTTCTATTGCTGCTACAACTATTTCATTTTTAGTATCGCCACCACTAGTTTTTAATGCTTCAAACAAGGCTTTTTTGGCATTATCTCTTTGTGTATTTGTAGTGTTCATTAATACTTAATAATTTATTGCTCTTTTTATCTCGATTCTATCGCTTTGTTCTTATGGCATTACGTATAAATGTTAGGACATTTTTTGAATTGCCACTTCCTACTTCCGTAGGGGCGAACGGCCGTTCGCCCCTACCCTACTTCCTACTTTTAATTAATTATTATTTCCTTTTCTTATTTCTGCGAAATATTAGTTACTTTGTCTTGATGAGTCCTTTCCGCTCTAAGAACTCTCGGGCAACCTCATTTGCCTCTTTTCCATTGCCTGCTACTTCCCAGTTTAAGTTTCTCATCGTTTCTGAATCGAGCAATTCAGCAACTTGATTGAGACGATCTGCAACTTCAGGATTCTCGTCTAGTATTTCTTGGCGGACAAAAGCAGCAGCAGGATAAGGGGGCCAAAAGTTTTGATCATCTTCTAAAATTAAGAGATTGTATGCCTCTATTTGCCCATCTGTGCCAAACCCACTAGTCACGTCAATTTCACCTTCTTCTAACCCAGAATAAAGTAGTCCAGGGTCGAGAGATACTACTTCTTTAAAGTTAAAACCACCATAGGTTTTTTTGAGACCAGGAAGTCCATCGCCACGTTCAGAAAACTCTAGATCGGTTCCCAAAGTTAGTTCATTGGCTTTTTGCGAGAGATCGCTAACAGTTTCGATGCCCAATTTACTAGCACGCTCTTTTGGCATAATCATTGCATAAGTATTGTTGAAAGAGGTTGGTTTTAAGACTGCTACATCAAACTGTTCGCCATAAGCATCTTTCACAGTTTGGGATACCTGTTCCACAGACATACTTGAGTCGTATTCTTGAGCGAGAATTGTAATCAGTGCTGTACCTATATACTCTGGGTAAACATCGATTTCTCCAGAGGTTAAGGCTGCATGATTCTCGTTAGTACCCCCGATCGCATTATATTCTGCATTAAACCCCGCATCATCCAAAACCATCTCATACATATTGCCGAGAATATACTGCTCGGTGAAGGTTTTAGAGCCAATCTTAATTTCTGGCCCACCTGAATTACTGTCACTACAGGCAGTCACTAGACCAATACTTGCTAAAAACAACGCTTTGACCGTTGTTGTTCGATTAAGCATTTTTCTTTTTCCCTATTTCTTATCTTATGATTGATTCGACCACCGCGATCCGCTCACTCTCTTCCTGTAGCGTACTCAGATTATACTAGTCCAGTTTTTGCCACATTTAAAAATGAACACAATATCGCTCAAAAACGGTTACTTTTCTAGTTTGTTTTTTGCCTACTCTTGATGCTAGTTTATCCTCTATGAAGTTGCTTATATTTCTTTAATGCGTCTAAGCCTAATACGATGCTGGCGGTAACTCAAAACTAGCTCTAGGCTCGTAACGGCAGTAATACTAATAACTGATACTGTTAGTAGCACTAAACCAGAGGTTTCGAGTGCATCGATCTTTGACAATAAGCCCACAATGAACCATAACAAAGCAGCAATTGCTGCTCCCCAAGTAACTAACGTAATTGGCCAAGAATTGCCTTTTTCGCCATGACGAGGCCACAAGGTTGCTACCAAACCTAAAACCAAAATCGGCAAACCAATACCTCGATATTCTGGATGTATCCCCGTAAGTACAGTGGAAGCTTCACCAGCGTTACTCATAATTGACCAAGGTAGCAACGTCCCAAAGAGCAGAGGCATAACAGCGATCGCCAATAACAAACCAATTAAACCTCCAGATTGTCGTGTCTCATCTGTCAACCCCTTTGGTGTCGCGCAGTTTTCTAAGCGTCCGAAGGCTTCTTCAAAGTAAAAAGAGAGTAAAGTTGCGGGAAGTGCTCCTGCAAGCATCACATGGTCGCGCCCCAGTTGATGACCGTTTAAAATCAGATCTCCCAAACCCCCTCCGCCAATAAATCCCGCTAGCGTCGCCCCCGCTACAATAACCACTGCAGCTGTGCGAATTCCTGCCATAATTACTGGTAGAGCGAGCGGCAATTCTAGCTGCCGCAGAATCTGCAAATTTTTCATTCCCATAGCAACGGCAGCTTCTTTGGTATCTTTATTTACTTGCTCAAGACCAACGATCGTGTTAATTAAGATTGGCAGAGTCCCAATTAAGGTAAGTGCTAATAGAGTCGGTGGTTTTCCAATACCCAGCAAAGGTAATGATAGTGCTAGTACCGCTAAACTGGGAATTGTTCGCCCAATCTTCGCGGCATTGAGCAGAAAATTTCGTAACCCCAGAAAGCGAGAGCCAATAATCCCTAATGATAGTCCGAGAGCGAGCGAAATTCCCAGAGCAATAAGGGTAAGCTGGAGATGTTCACCTAAAGCAGTAGTAAAATCTTGGGAATTTTCGATGATGTAGCTCATCATCTCGACAAACATATAATTTCTCTCCTATTTGTGAGCAATTCCTGGTAAAGAACGCTCAATGCGACTAATTAGATAATCGAATATAATTGCGAGGAAAGTAGCGCCAATTGCCCCAGCTGCAATTTTATCGTTGCGTGTTCCCCCAGCAGAAATTCCCTCAAAAATTAAATTGCCTAAGCTATCTGCTCCAAAGTAAGATGCTAGGGTAGCAAGGCTAATTGTGGAGACAATGGCAATACGAATTCCTGCTAATACAACTGGCAATGCCAGAGGTAATTCAACCTGAAGCAATATTTGTGAGTTTTTCATCCCCATCCCTTTAGCAGATTCAATGATGGCGGGATCGACTCCATTGATACCAACAGCAGTGTTACGGATAATCGCCAGCAAAGAATAAAGAGTAAGAGCAATAACAGCTGGAGTGAAACCAATGCCGACAAAGGGAATTAAAATACCAAACATCGCTAAGCTAGGAACAGTGTAAAGCATTGCAGCAAATTTGATAATAGGATCGTATAGCGATCGCACTCGCGTAATCAAAATACCTAAAGGAACACTAATGGAGATCGCCAACAACATCGTCACCAAGATAATTAGTAAATGTCCCCATAAAAATTCCAGGACACGCTCTGGCTGACCAGTTCCAGGAAGATAATAGAGAATGCCATCTTTGAAAGCTATGAAAAAGTCAATGAGATCCTGTAAAAAATCTGCCATTGCAAGCCTCTTTATGCTGATATTGGCACTTTATTAGTCTGTTCCACTAAACGCTGAGCATCATCCGATGTCACCATGCCGACTAATTTAGAGCGTTTGTCTAAAACGGGTAAATATCGAACCCCGTAACTGAGCATTTGGGAAAAAGCGTCTTTCATCGTTGCTTCGGCTTCTATAGTGGCAATGATGCCTTGCAAAATTTGGCTTATGTTTTTTTGGGGTTGCTTTTGAATTGCTTTTAATGTTACATAACCAGTAAGTTTACCAATTTCATCGACGATAAATAGGCTATCGAGATCGGATTCTCTCATGCGCCTCAATATTTCACTAGAGGTTTCGTCATGTCTGCCTACAGGAAAGTTAGTTTTCATCACCTCGCCCACCTGCACTAAAGTTAGCTTCTTTAGTCCACGATCTGAACCCACAAAGTCAGCAACAAAGCTGTTAGCGGGACTGGATAAAATATTCACTGGTGTATCGAGCTGTTGCAGTTTTCCTCCTACTTGCAAAATACAAACTAAAGTTCCCATTTTTATCGCCTCGTCAATATCGTGAGTGACGAACATAATTGTTTTTTTCATTTGCTTTTGCAGGCGCAAAAATTCGTTTTGTAAGCGATCGCGTGTAATCGGGTCAATTGCACCAAAAGGTTCATCCATGAGCATCACTGGCGGATCGGTGGCTAAGGCTCTAGCTACGCCGACTCTTTGGCGTTGTCCTCCTGATAACTGTCTCGGATAAGAGTCTCTAAAACGAGCTGGTTCTAAACCAACAATTTCCAGTAACTCGTCAACTCGGCGATCAATACGTGATTTTTTCCAACCGATCATTTTTGGTACAACAGCAATATTATTCCTAATTGTAAAGTGAGGGAACAGACCGATCTGCTGAATGACATAGCCAATGTTGCGCCTTAGCTCAACGGGGTCTTGTTTGAGGACGTTACGACCAGTAACATAAATTTCCCCTGCAGTTGGTTCAATCAAACGATTTACCATTTTCATCGTAGTTGTTTTGCCACAGCCAGAAGGACCTATGACAACACAAGTTTCACCTTCTGGAACAGACATAGTGAGATTATCTACTGAAGGTTTAACTGCTCCAGGATAAGTTTTCGTAACATTATTAAAGTGGATCATTGCATTGTAGTAAAATTATATTATTGCTCTTTTTAATTTAGAATTATAGTTAATAAACTGCTACGTTTAGACAAACTGAATTAATTCAATTTATTCAATTGTTTCTCCTGTCAATTTAAGAAACAAATATTAACTTTAAATTCTTTGATTTTCTTTTAATATCTATATCTTTTTAGTTTTTAATAACTCCAAACATTAACTACTTAACGTCAGTTCGATGAAACTAGAAATTTAGTAATTATTTAGTTGGAAAAATTGTCACTCCAAACTCCAAACTCCGAACTCCGAACTCACGTTACTTAGGATGAACTGATTAAATAAAAATAACATAGGTACTAACATAGGGACGCTCCGTAGAACGTCCCTACAAGGTGAAATTATTAAATTGCCAGATTAATTAGATATTAATCATTAATCAATGCCTTCAATCTTGTCTTCAACTTCCTGATACAATTCACGCAGTCTGTCGAGGTTTTCTTCACTAGTTTCCCAGTAACCACGACCATTTACTTCTAAGAGAGTCCCCACAATCTTACGGAAGGAATTGGGGTTCATATCCATCAGACGTTTGCACATTTGGGGATCGTCGATGAAGGTGGTGTTAACATCTTCATACACCCAATTATCTACAGCATCGGCTGTAGCCGACCAACCCATAGTGTTAACTAGACGCTTAGATAGTTCACGAACACCTTCGTAACCATGGCTTAGCATACCCTCATACCATTTGGGATTGAGTAATTTGGTACGAGCATCTAAACGAACAGTCTCAGAAAGAGTACGGACTTGAGCATTGGCAGTAGTAGTATCAGCTATATAGGCGGTGGGTTTTCTGCCATCATCCCTCAAGCTAGAAACGATTTTAGTGGGGTCAGAATCAAAGTAGTGAGATACATCAGTCAGGCTGATTTCTGAAGAATCTAAGTTTTGGAAAGTAACATCAGCTTTCTTCAAGGAAGACTCAAACAAGCCACGGCTTTCATCCATTACTCCTGGATTATCGGAGTTGAATGCAAAGGATTTACGGTTGAGGTACATATCCTGTAGTTCTTTTTCTTCTTCCCAACTGCTGTTTTCTACTGCCAAGTTAATGTTAGAAGAGTAAGAACCAGAAGCATTAGAGAAGATCCTAGTTGCAGCTTGACGTACATTAATTCCCATTTCTTCTGCTTGTTCTAGGGCGTGTTTACGAACAAAATTCATTTCAATGGGTTCGTTTGCTTCGGCTGCCATTTTAACACCGCGATCTAAGAGATTCATTTGATTGATAAACAAATCGCGGAAGACACCAGAACAATTGACTACCACGTCGATCCGAGGACGACCCAATTCTTCTAGGGAAATCAGTTCTATTTTATTAATTCTTCCTAAAGCATCAGGTACTGGACGCACTCCAATCATCCACATGATTTGCGCCAGAGATTCGCCGTAAGTTTTGATGTTATCTGTTCCCCAGAGTACACAAGCAATACTTTCGGGGTAGTTCCCACCGTTATCAATCTTTTGACGGTCGATCAAACGATCTACTACGATTTTGGCTGATTTAACCGCTGCCATTGTCGGAATCGACTGGGGATCGAGAGCATGAATATTTTTACCAGTAGGTAATACATTGGGGTTACGGATAGGATCTCCACCAGGGCCAGGTAGAACGTATTCCCCTTCTAAAGCTTGAAGTAAGCCGCCTAATTCATTATCGGCACAAATCTGTTCTAAACAGAATTCGAGGTATTCAAACAGTGGTTTGAGGACTTCAGCATCGACGTTTTTGTAACCGTATTCGTGTAAAGATTCAATCCAAGGTGCTTTTTTACCGATATTGAAGAAGTTGAGCTTAGAAACCATAGATACTCTGCCGTCTGCATCAATTTGAGCGTGAACCAGAGCAGATACCGCAGCACGAGTTGCTTGGGTGATGTCTTGGAAAAGTTGAACATCTTCTAGAACACCGCGATCGTTGTTGGCGTAGATTTCGTCGATATCTCTGCCAATACTATTAGCGATGATGCGGGGAAGAGAGATAATTTCTTCTTCTTCGCGATCTAGGTTAGAAATATTGACTAATGTTGCGATCGCTTCTTCCGCTGTAGGAGGTTTGCCAATGATGTGCAAGCCACAGGGTAAGAGACGAGATTCGATTTCCATTAGTTTTTTATAAACCAAACCAATGATTGTATCCCGTTCATCCTGGGTCATTTCTTTGGCAGAGTGCTCGGGAAAATCAATATCTTTATCGAGATTGACGATCCGCGCTTGATCCATTACCGTATCAACAATTTGAATGCCCCGTCCGCTATCTTTGAGACTTTGGTAAGAACCAATTAATTCTCCTAGTTCTTTTAAACCTTTATATAGACCAGCGTTTTCGGCTGGAGGAGTTAAATAAGAAATAGTTGAAGCGTAACTACGGCGTTTAGCGATGGTAGCCTCGGAAGGATTATTCGCTGCGTAGTAGTAAATGTTAGGAATACTACCAATCAGGCTGTCAGGATAACAGTCCCCAGACATACCCATTTGTTTTCCTGGCATAAATTCTAATGAGCCATGAGTACCAAAGTGCAGCACGGCATCAGCTTGCCAAATTTGTTCTAAATAAGTGTAGTAAGCCGCAAAACCATGATGGGGACTGGCTGAACGAGAGAATAATAAGCGCATAGGATCGCCTTCATAACCAAAGGTAGGCTGTACGCCAATAAAGACATTCCCAAATTCTTTACCGTAGATCAGCAGGTTTTTACCATCACTGTTGAGGTGTCCTGGTGGTGGCCCCCAGTTTTCTTCTAGCTTAACTGAGTAAGGGGTTAGTCTTTCGTACTGTTCTACCGACATTCGGTGGGCAATATTTAATTCAGGAGAAGCATACTGTGCTTGAGCATCATGAATTACCGCTTCCATTAATTCTTGCGGAGAGTCGGGTAAGTCTTGAATGTCATAACCGTTGTCTCTCAAACCTTTCATGGCTTCATAGATTGAGCCAAATACATCTAGGTAAGCAGCAGTACCAACATTTCCTTTATCGGGGGGGAAACTAAAGACGGTGATCGCCACTTTCTTCTGTAGCTTGGGTTTTTTGCGTAATCTCCCCCACTTCATTGCCCGTCTGGCGATCGCTTCTACTCGATCCTGCAACGCAATAGATCTACCAGTTGCGCCATCTCTGCCAGAAGCAATAATTGGTTCGATCGCACCATCTAATTCGGGGATAGCAATTTGTAATGCTACTTGTACTGGGTGTAGACCTAAATCGCTTTCTTCCCATTCTTCAGTAGTTTGGAATACTAGAGGCAATGCCACCATGTAGGGACGATTTAGGCGTTTTAGAGAGTCGATCGCTTTAGGATGATCTTGTCTTGCAGGGCCACCAACTAAAGCAAAACCTGTCAGGGAAACCACTACATCAACTATGGCTTGATTTTGGTTTTCATTCCAGAAATAGGCATCTACTGGTTTAGAAAAGTCTAATCCCCCAGCAAAGACAGGTATAACTCTAGCACCCATACATTCTAGTTCCTGCACCATCGCTACATAATGAGCGTTATCTTGAGTAACTAGGTGAGTACGTTGCAATACTAAGCCTACACAGGGAGCTAAAGGATCTTTAAGATCGTCGGCAATGTCTTGACGGTTATTGAACCAATCCAGATATTCTTGAACATCCTCAAACATTTTTGAAGCGAGGGGATGCCAAATACCCATGTCTGGATAAACGATCGGTTCAGCGTATTCAAGATTATTTTGTTGCTTATCTGTATAAACGTATTTATCAGATAGCATCAATAAAAAATTCTCTAAGTTATCGGCATTACCACCCAACCAATACTGAAAACTCAGCATAAAGTTACGCGCATCCTGTGCCTTCTCTACTGGTAAGTATTTTAAGACTTTGGGTAGAGTCCGCAACAGCTTGAGCATTGCATCTTGGAACGAACTGCCAGACTTTTCTTTACGCTTACGCATAAATTGGGCGATCGCACTTTTGGATTGTCCTAATTGTGCCATCGAAAAGCTACCCATCTTATTTAGGCGCATAACCTCAGGCATCGAAGGAAATACCACCGCCGCATCCAAATTATCGCGATGGGGGGTAACCGCCTCGACAACTTTCTGGGCTAAATCTTCGACAAATATTAAAGATGCAATAAATATATTGGCTTGAGCAACATCATTTTGGAAATTGCTATAGTTTTCTTCGTCTCTTAACTCTTCTATTAAATAGCCACTTAGTTCAACGGCTAAATGGGGATTATTGCTATTAATCGATCTAGCTGCTTCAGTTAGGGTGCTTTGGTACTGAGGCTCTAGCACGACATAGACCACCCTGAGTAGATCGCGACCGTTAACGGCATCTGGCTTAACGTGACGAACGGTGGACTTGACCTGGGTGAACATATAACTTGACTCTCCTTAAGTAGTGGCGATTTTATCGTGGTATTTAGGGTAAGCTCGCTCTTTACCTACCCAAGACAAATGTCTTATGTAAAGTATTTTTATCAAAAAAAGTTGCTCAAAATT
>JASJDX010000492.1 GCA_030064975.1 Pleurocapsa sp. MO_192.B19 | reverse complement strand
GCCCTGCTTAAGGTGAAGACGAAGAGTTTCAACCCGTTCCTTAAAAAACCCTCCTAAAAAGTTTAAGAGGGTTTTGATTTTGACAAGCAGAAAATCAAGTAGATATAATCTAATCGTCAATGTTAGTATCTATGATGAATGGTCGAATTATACTGCATCCAGGAAGATAAAGTTGCGACCGCCTAGATCATCAATATTGACACCTTCGATTATGACTTGACTTGTTGGATCGTCGCCAAGAGAACCCAAGCTATAGCCAAGGCTTGGTCTGGAAACAATATAGCCCACCTTCCGCACGTCAAAATGTAGTATTGAGCAAGTCAGCAAAAATAACCAGCCAATCCTCACTCATCTTGGGTTGAAATACTTAATTGAAGAGTTGTTCGCGAATCTTGTGATACTGTTGGCGAATGTGCTACAGTTAATCTTACACGAAGTATTACAAATAACTGAAGTTAAGATTTTTCGTCATTGTAGTACTGTTAATTTCAGCAAAGATTACTTTCGCCAACAGTATCATCTTGTTCGCGAACAATGCTCATTTGGTTCAACTTATTATCATTAGTTATTGCTTATTGACAATAAGTGAACGTAAAAAACTTGGTCAAAAGGATTTTTAGAATACAGATATGAATTAATTTCAGATTAGCTAAAATTTTATCAACTACCCAGATAAAATATAATATTTTCGACAAGATAATGGGAAAAACTTTAAAGTAAACTGACGTTCATCGGTGAGATTGGCAATTCGTTTCATCCCTGAAAATACTACTAAATGAATGCCTTGAAAACATTGAAATATCCAACGCAATGTTGGTCTTTCTGTGAGTTGACCTAATTGATTTTTAATACCTGTTTTTGCCGTTTGTAAAGCAGAACGAATCTGTCTTTGTCCAAGAGCATAAACCAGAAGACATAATCCCATCAGCATGGCCATTGTCTCAACTCTTTGAGGAGTTTTCAAGAAAACACTGTCAGCAAAAAATAAAGGATCTTTGAGGAAGGCAAAACCCCTTTCGGGTGCTTGTTGTTCTTTGTATTTTCGTAAGATATCATCTGAATTAAAGGACTCATTATTTAACTTATTGGTGGCGATTATAAATCTTCCTGCTTTTCTTTTTAGGGAGGTTATTTTCTGATTGTCTGCTTGAATGAGCACAGTTATTTGAAGTTAGTTTTATATTTTCATAAAAATTAGTTTTTGGTACAAAAAATGCTTGAGTTACACTATAGAAATAACGCAAGATTATAATTATATAAACTTAATTAAAGTAACCCAAAAAATATTAGATAAACTCCATAAAAACGGTTATTTTAGTTGTTTGTGAGGATTTAAACAATATCTAGTTTGTATTTTCTGAAATGAGTTGTTGTTTTTTAGGAAAATAAAGCGAAGGCAGAAGAATGAAGGCAGAAGGTTACTTGTTCGGAAGAGGTTTTCACCTCCACCGAACCTCATTTCTCCTTAAAAAAAGAGGTCTTAGACCAAAGGGATAAGTTAGAAGAAAATCCCTCTGCCTGCATGCGGCAAAAAGAATGCCTTTGCGCCCTCTGCCTTCAAGGGCGAAGCCCGATAAAGCGATTAGGCGACCCCTAGCCTACGGATCTCGCCAGCAATTTCCCAACACAGACTTGTTTTTCTCGGATCGGACACCTAACAAGTCCATCTATATTTTTGCTCTGGATCGATGTTTACCAATAGCAATTTAAGCTCTTTTACTCCTTTGATGTAGAGTAATATTCTTTAGACTCTTACCGATCTGTTAATCATACTGAGCTATATTCAAAACTTATCTATTATTTTAAAACCTTATGTTTAAATCTATTACTCATGTTATTTACGACATGGATGGATTACTGTTAGATACAGAATCTCTCCACGAACGAGTAAACACAGAAATAGCTCAACGCTACGGAAAGACTTTCGATCCAGATATCAAAATTGCGATCGCTGGTAGACCAACCTTAGATTCAGCCACAATCTTAGTAGATTTTCTTCAGCTTCCTCTTACGGCTGAAGAATACTTAGTTGAACGCAACAAGTTACTTTACCCTTTGTATCAGACAGCGAAAGCTTTACCAGGAACACAAAAACTGACTCAACATTTATTTAATTATAAAATTCCCCAGGCGATCGCCTCCAGTTCTTCCCGTCATCATTTTGAAATGAAAACTGTTAATTATCAGCAATGGTTAAAGATATTTGAGGTAGTTACTCTGGGAGACGATCCAAAAATTGAACAAGGAAAACCTGCACCAGATATATTTTTTCTCACAGCTAAGAGGTTAAATGCTTCTCCTGAGAAGTGTTTGGTGTTTGAAGATTCAATTGCAGGAATAAAAGCGGCGATCGCCGCAGGTATGTCTGTAGTTGCTATTCCTGATCGAGTATTTGATAAACAGCTATTTCAAGGCGCAACACAAGTACTAAATTCGATGACAGAGTTTAATCCCCAAGAATGGAATTTGCCAGAATTTCAATAGAAGTAATAATAGAAGTAGAAGTAATAAAATAATAGATTTACTTTTCATCCCCTAATTCAGCAACGTCCAATAATTTAGTCAGCGTTAGATATGAGTGATGGACAATTAAGTCTTTTTATAGAAGACTAATTAATCGCTGAAAATTGGTAAACTTAATCAGTGTCTTATTTAGTTTCGTCTCTAAGATATTGATGATGTGTTGGGAAACGAAGCTTCTTTGTGCTTTTGATTTATAACGAGTTTCAAATTGGTAAGGTATAAAGTTAAACTTGGTGATTGATTTATTATATTAAGCTAAGGAACTAAAGTTAACTAACTCCAGCCAAATAAAAGCAAAATACAATCACTTTCTCGATCACAGATCATTTTTCTGCTGGTTGCTAATTGCTGTCACATCCAAATTCTCTTGACACATTTTAGAAGCGCGAAACTACATAGTTATCAAACACTATTTTCTATTGTTGTTATAAATACAAGCTTATCTGTTTATGTCAATTATTCACGGCAGTTGGATTATCAATTCAGGACAAGATTATTTCTTTGTCTGGGGAGAAGCATGGCGTTCTTTAGTGAACGAAAAATTTTCGCTTAATGAAGCAGGTGAGTTTATTCACCCGTTTGATTTATCCCGCAAAGAGTTATTACAACTATTCAAAAGCCATGAATTAGACATTGCAGAACTATTAGATGATAGTAAATGGCAAGCTCAATTGATCGCTATTCCAACTATTGTTACCCAGACAGAAGATACTAAGCAAATACAACCAATTTTTGCGGGTAAGATAGTCGAATCAGAGTCAACTTTAGACTCATATCTTTGGGAAGTAGAGGGATTTTGTTTAACTCCCAATCAAACTATAAATTTACTACAAGTTTTATCTCTTAGCTCCTTACAGGCAACTACTCAATATTTAGCAGGAGATATCTGTTTTTGGTCACATATTTATCGCTGGGTATTAGATTTAATTGTTAGGCAAAAGTTTCTACCAGGAATTGAAGCTCAAAAGTCAACAGAAGATCATTATAGAGGTATTTGGCAACCCCTAATAGATAGTGAAGTTGATCGGGTACGGCTAGCAAAATTCAATCAAGTTATACCTGAAGCCTGTTTGGCTTATCTGGATGTTGTGGAATCAGAAATAGATACTACAGACGAAGAATTACTATTGCGATCGCTCTCAATTATTTTAGATGCGCAATTACGTACCTGGACAGATTATAAAGCTAATAATACCAAAGATATAACAATAGCTCCCTGGTTGCGATCGCTGTCCAAATCTCCTGTATTAGAAACAGAAACTAAGAATATTAATCGCTTGAATCATGCTCTTTATAATTGGACATTACCTCTGAGTGAATATATAGTTAATCGCCATAATACTAATCTGGGACAAAATCGTTATCGGGTATGTTTTGTACTTGTTCCACCAACAGAAAACACAGCTAAAGGCGAACAAAATGATTGGCAGTTAAACTATTATCTTCAGGCATTAGATAATCCTAATTTTCTTGTTGATGCTGCCACAATTTGGCAATGTTCTATGGACTCATTAACAATTAGTAATTGGACTATTGAAAATCCTCAAGAAATTCTCTTAAAAGGTTTGGGTTTAGCAACTCGTATTTATGAGCCAATCAAAGCAAGTCTTGAACAAAGTCAACCTTTGTTTTGTCAGCTCAATCCAATCCAAGTTTATGAATTTATTAGAGCGATAACTTGGCAATTACAGGACAATGGTTTAGGGGTAATTGTGCCTCCTGGTTTAACTCCAGGAAATAGCGAACAAAGATTAGGTATTAAAATGACTGCTAGCGTGACTCAGAAAAAAGGAGAACGTTTAAGTCTGCAAAGTTTGCTTAAATATAAATTAGAAATTGCTGTTGGCGATCGCACCGTTTCTAAACAAGGTTTTAAAAAATTACTCGCTCAAAAATCGCCGATTGTAGAAATAGATGGACAATGGATTGCACTACAACCTGCGGATGTCAAAGCTGCTCAAGCAGTATTAGATAAGTCTAATGAACAGATGAATTTATCTGTGGAAGATGCTTTGCGCTTATCAACAGGAGACACTGCAACTCTGGCAAAATTACCTGTAGTTAAGTTTGAATCTAAAGGAGTTTTAGCAGGTTTACTTGATAATTTAACTGATAATAAAGCTGTTGAACCAGTTAATAATATAAAAGGTTTTGCTGGCAAGTTACGTCCCTATCAGGCAAAAGGTGTTGGTTGGTTATCGTTCCTAGAAACATGGGGATTAGGTGCTTGTCTAGCGGACGATATGGGTTTGGGCAAAACTATACAGTTAATCGCTTTCTTACTTAATCTTAAACAACAAGATATCTTAAACAAGCCTACTTTATTAGTTTGCCCTACTTCGGTAATTAGCAATTGGGAACGAGAAGTCAAGAAATTTGCCCCCGAATTAAAAACCATAATTCATCATGGAGATCGACGAGAACAAGGTAAAAATTTTGCCAAACAAGTTAAAAGCAAACAATTAGTAATTACTAGCTATTCTTTAGTTCATCGTGATTTAGAAACCCTCTCTACAATCCAATGGCAAGGGGTAGTATTAGATGAAGCACAAAATATTAAAAATTCTGCGGCAAAACAGTCTCAAGCTGTCCGTGAACTTTCCGCAGGATTTCGTATTGCTTTAACAGGAACACCTGTAGAAAATCGCCTGACAGAATTGTGGTCAATTTTAGATTTTTTGAATCCTGGCTTTTTGGGTAATCGTAACTTTTTCCAGAAAAGATTTGCTGTTCCCATTGAAAAATACGGCGATCGCGAGTCTTTAGGTATTTTGCGCTCGCTTACCCAGCCGTTTATCCTGCGACGTTTAAAAACTGATAAAAATATCATTCAAGACTTACCAGAAAAGCAGGAAATGAATGTCTTTTGTGGACTTTCTAGTGAACAAGCAGAACTATATCAACAACTAGTAGATAATTCCCTGACAGAAATTGAAGACTCTGAAGGTATCAAACGTCGTGGCTTAATTTTGACTCTCTTATTACGCCTAAAACAACTCTGCAACCATCCCGAATTACTTAAAGAAACTAAGACTAAAAAAATCAAATTAGGTTCCGAAAACTTTAGCGATCGCTCTGGTAAATTATTACGTCTCGAAGAGATGTTAGAAGAGATTTTAGCAGAAGGCGATCGGGCATTGATTTTTACTCAATTTTCGGAGTGGGGTAAGATTTTAAAACCCTATTTAGAAAGCAAATTGCAAGAAGAAGTTTTATTCTTGTATGGTGCAACTCGCCGCCAAGCTAGACAAGAAATGGTAGATCGTTTCCAAAACGAACCCAATGGCCCTAAGATATTCATTTTATCTCTCAAAGCTGGTGGTACAGGACTCAATTTAACCAGAGCAAATCATGTATTTCATGTCGATCGCTGGTGGAATCCTGCGGTAGAAAATCAGGCAACAGATCGGGCATTTCGGATCGGACAAAAACGCAATGTTCAGGTACATAAATTTGTCTGTACAGGTACATTGGAAGAACGCATCAATGACATTATCGAAAGTAAAAAAGAACTAGCACAACAGACTGTAAACGCTGGGGAAAAATGGCTGACGGATTTAGACAGCAGTAGCTTGCGTAATTTACTATTACTCGATCGAGACGCAATTATTGATGAGTAGACAAGCTTGTATATATAAGAAAATTATATATTACAAAAGTAATTAAGCTTATGTCTATCTAGCGCGATCCGAAGGCTATTTATCCCCATTCGAGGACAAGTCCCGCTTAGTTGGGGACGCGGAGCGCTTTCCCTCAAATGGGGGTAATCGCTTTAAATTAACACCAACACTTTGAATAGCTGCTTCAGAATCAAACCCTGTCCAGATAGAAAACAGTAGTTTTGTGTTCAGAAACATTTTGAGTTTTGAACCTATCCTTGCTACTAGCTATATGCGGTCGCGAAGCGAGTCGAAGACTCAGCGGTATCTTTTAGGACTTGATACTTGCTACTTAAGATAGTTACCTCAAAAACTATATATTTCAAATTAGACGCGGTTTAAATCACCTCTTGTTCTTTTTTTCTTGTAGTTCTGCAAAAAGTCTAATGTAATTTTGTGTAATTTTGGACATATTTGGGCATATTTTAAATTTTACTTGTGTTCCAACTTTGTCACTTTTATTTACTAATCTATTTTTGTGTATTTCATTTTAATTATTCGCTAGTAAAAACTATGAGCCAGAATTTAACTTTATTAAAAATCTTACCCTTAATGACATTAATGCTTGGACTTTTGAAGCCAGCAAAGATTGCCCAAGCAGCTGGTGCGGAGGTAGCTGATAAAGCTTCTGACGGACATAAAGCTTTAAAGAGTGGGGAACACGGTGGGGAACACGGTGAAAAAGCCGCAACTGCAGAACATGGTGGGGAACATGGTGAAGCTGCCGCAACTGGAGAACACGGTGGGGAACACGGTGCAGAAGAACATACTGAGGTAGCTGAGTTACCTCAAACTAGAGAAGTTAAACAAATTGAGTTTTTTGCTCTTTTAAGTACGATCGCCTTCAGTATAGTTATTCCAGAGCTTCTATACAAGCCTGAGGAAAAGAATATCCAATCACTGAAATCTAGCAATAAGAAACAGCAGCAATCACACCAAGTAAACACGATTACACAACCTCTTTCCTCACTGCCAGTAGTTGCTCAAAATAAAGCAACCTTAGTTGAGCAAAAGACTCCTTCTTTTCAAGTAGTTGCTCAAAATAAAGCAACCTTAGTTGAGCAAAAGACTCCTTCTTTTCAAGTAGTTGCTCAAAATAAAGCAAC
>JASJDX010000491.1 GCA_030064975.1 Pleurocapsa sp. MO_192.B19 | reverse complement strand
AAGTAATAAGTAATAAGTAATAAGTAATAAGTAATAAGTAATAAGTAATAAGTAATAAGTAATAAGTAATAAGTAATAAGTAATAAGTAATAAGTAATAAGTAAATTATGAGTGGACTTATATGCAAGACTTAGTCAATGGTAGCTATCGCTTACCTTGGGAAGATGAAGTAATTCACCAAGATGGTACATCCTGCGGTTTTCCTGCACCCACTAGAGAATATCAACCAGAATTGACCGTTTCCACACCAGTCGAACCATGAACGAAACTATTGAGCTAGCTGTCAATGGGACTTTAATGCGGGGTTTAGAACTCAATAACAATCTTCTGGCAGTAGGAGCTACTTTTGTCCGAGAAGCGATTACCGAACCTACCTATCGCCTATTTTCTATTGGTGATGTTCATCCAGCCATGATGCGGGTAAAAACAGGAGGAGTTGCGATCGCCGTTGAAGTTTGGGCAGTTCCCCCCGCAGGCTTGGCTCAAATCCTCCTTAATGAACCTCCAGGCTTGTGTATTGGTAAAGTACGTCTCGATGATGGGTCAGAAATTCTCGGCGTTGTCGGCGAATCGATTTGCTGCGAAAACGGTAAAGAAATTACCCAATACGGCGGTTGGCGAAATTACATCGCTAATGGTTAATTGTCTAACGCGATAATTGATAAATTGATCATGGACAATGGACAATGGACAATGGACAACTAAGAAATAATTGTTCACTGATTCCCCATTCTCCATTCCCCATTCCCTATGTTTATCCCAGCCGATCCTTATCCCTATCCCTATAATGGCGACTTGCGACCCGAAAATACAGTGTTGCTGATTATCGATATGCAGACTGACTTCTGCGGTATTGGGGGTTATGTCGATAAGATGGGCTATGACCTGTCTTTAACCCGTGCGCCGATCGCACCGATTGCTAAAGTCCTGAAAATAATGCGAGATAAAGGTTTTCACGTAATGCACACCCGCGAGGGACATCGAGCGGATTTATCGGATTTACCAGCCAATAAACGCTGGCGCAGTCGTCAAATTGGTGCTGGTATTGGCGATCCTGGTCCCTGTGGCAAAATTTTGGTACGGGGCGAACCTGGATGGGAAATTATTCCCGAACTTGCACCTCTTCCAGAAGAAACGATTATTGATAAGCCAGGAAAAGGGTCTTTTTATGCCACCGATCTAGACTTGATTTTAAAAGGTAAAGGGATTCAAAATGTTATCTTGACTGGAATTACTACCGATGTTTGCGTTCACACCACGATGCGGGATGCTAACGATCGCGGTTATGAATGTTTGCTGCTGTCTGACTGTACTGGGGCAACGGATTATGGTAATTATTTAGCAGCGTTGAAGATGATAAAAATGCAGGGGGGTGTTTTTGGTACGGTAGCAGATTCTCCAGCACTGATTGAAGCGATAGCAGCTATATAAGATTAAGTCATGATAAAAATACTGTTGGCGAATTTAAAATTACCTCTTTAGGCGATCAAAAATGTAATTACTAATTACACTTTAACAACAGATGAACAATCAACAATAGGTTGATAATCTTGACTAGAAAATGGAACAAAATTATGATTCCATTGTGCAGTCATGTTACATAGTAAGCGAAATTGAATTGGTGTTGGTGCGAAATTAATTCTTTCAACACGGACCTCAATCAATTGAGGGTTTTGTGTTAAAACTTCAATAATATCTGCTGCTAAATATCGAGGACAATAGCCCAAATTATGGCGTTCTTTAGTTCTTAACAACAAAGCATTTGAATCGTATGTATTTTGAAAGTCTCGTGTTAAATACAAACGCTCTTTTAATTCTAACTGTTTAACTTTTTCAATAGAACATTCTGGCATATATCGCAGTCCATGTACAAAAAAATGAAGATGATAAACTCCATTTTCATTCTTTTCTGGACAAGGAAAAATTTCAAAAGTATCTGTGGCTTTACGCCCTCCACTACGAGCTAAAATTGCAATTGGATCGTCTTCATTTTGAGGAATATTTAACCACTGAATATAATCTTGATAATCTGGACGAGAAGAACGCATCAAACGATTAGAAAATAAAGGAAAGAGTTCTGATGATTTATAAATGCGATCGCGTTCTGGAAAGGAGCGCAGTAGTTTAAAATTAGATTCAGCTTGAGCTTTTTTTACACCGTAAATGTAAACAAAATGATAGTTTTCTCCATCAAAAGTTAACTTTCCAATAGGAAACCAATGACGACTTTGAGAATCTTGCCATGCTAAAAAAACCTTTTTCATAATAATTTTGTGCGGAACTCTAGTAATTTCTTTTGATTGATTTCTAATATTTTTTGAGCAAATTTAATTGCGCTTGAAGAGATAAGATGGTCGGGAACGCGTTTAAATAATTTTAAAGTATTATTAGTTGATATCTTTGCCAGACTATCGAGCCATATATTCGCTGCTTTGGGATGGAGTATAGCTGCTTCACAAAATGCATCAAAAGTTGTTAAAGGCTTCCTATCTCCAACATTAGCATATAAACAGGACTTGCACTTCTCAGCATAAGCTTCTATCGAAAAACCCATGTCTTTTGTCTGAAGTCTTTTTTTACGTCGCTCGTCAGACTCGTTTCGTCCTAAACTGGAAGCATGGTCATAAGTTGGTGCTAAATAAGTTTTCTCTGCACAATCTACAAACGCCCAATTCTCATGATGTCTGTCGCTGTTGCCAATCCAAGCATCTAAAAGTAAATAGCCAATAAAAGTATCTACTGCTGTTTCAATACCTGTTAATAGAATCCCATTTATAGGTAGATCGACTGAAGAGTTGGCAAAAACACGAAAAATATTATCGAGAGTGTGTTGAGATAGATCGTTAATGTCTTCTGGATAGTCTAAAAATATTTGTGTCAAAATTTCATTGCCAGGAATAAGACTACCGTTTTCAGGAAGAAATGATTTAGAGATGGTTCCTTTTTCACTATTGAATATTGCTAGTTCATATTCAGTATGAGGTAGTTTTATCAGCTTACATAATTCTGCTGCAATTTTTTCTGACCAATCTTCCCCTGTGTTTTGTCTGGCTTTTTTATAGAGACACAAACCTAACTCTTTGTGATGAAACCAAAATTTTTCTTTAGTCCCCATCGCTTCAGATTCTTCAGGGGCTTCTAGGGAAATTTCAAAGATTGGGAATTTTTCACTCACATTTTAAAATTAAAAGATCGATTTTTTCAGTAATTATACTTGGAATCTGTAGACGAACGACTAATGTTATATACTATTTAGCAATTGTTTCGTTGAAAGAAATACTGTAATTTCTATGGGCTTCCTTAAAAGCAACGAAATTTATTTATTGTTAAGCGATCGCCCTAAAAAGTAATTTTGAATACTTAATTTTTAGCTCAATTTTGTCAACCTAAACTTAGATCGAGTCTTAGCCATAGATCGAGGTGATTCAATGGACACAGTCAAGCCACTACCAGAATTAGAAGTGGTTAATATGACCAAGCGGTTTGGTAATTTGGTAGCTCTCGATCGCGTTACGATGAAAGTCAAGCCAGGAACTGTTCACGCTTTACTAGGGGAAAACGGGGCGGGGAAAAGCACTCTGGTTAAGTGTATTATGGGGTTTTATCAGCCTACTAAAGGTGAGGTGGTTATTGACAAGCGATCGCGTCAGATCGATAGTCCTCGCGATGCTCATAAGTACGGTATTGGTATGGTTTACCAACACTTTACTTCTGTACCTGCGATGACTGTAGCGGAAAACTTGGTACTCTCTCGTTACGACCAAACCAATTTTATTGACTGGAAACAAGAGTCCGAACATTTAACAGAGTTTATGGCAGCTTCTCCGTTTCAAGTGCCTTTAGATGTTCCTGTCGCTCAACTAGCTGCGGGACAAAAGCAGAAACTAGAAATTCTCAAACAGATTTATCTTCAGAGTCGCATTTTGATTTTAGATGAACCTACTTCTGTCTTAACTCCTCAAGAAGCAGATGAGGTACTGGGGTTGCTACGAAAAGAAGTAGCTGCTGGCAAATTAAGTATCTTGCTGATTAGTCACAAGTTCCGAGAAGTCATGGCTTTTAGCGATGAAATCAGCGTATTACGTAAAGGAAGGTTAGCTGGAAATGGTTTAGTTGAGGATTTAAAGATCTCAGACTTAGCGGAAATGATGATGGGCGAAAAGCGCGAATTCCCAAAGATAGAAAAAATAGTAACTTCTTATGGCAAACCTGTTCTGCAAATAAAAAATGTTTGCGCCAACCAAGATAACGGACTACCAGCAGTCAAAAGCATCAGTCTGACAGTTAACAGCGGTGAAATTGTCGGAATTGCAGGCATATCTGGTAACGGACAAAAAGAACTGCTAGAAGTATTGTCTGGTCAACGTTTGGCTACTTCTGGAGAAATTTTAGTTAATGGTGAAATCTATCGGGCAACTCGTGAGGAAATGTTCCGTCATCAAGTCTTTTCTCTACCAGAAGAACCATTACGTAATGCTTGCGTTCCCAACATGAGTGTAGCCGAAAATATGGCACTGCGGACATTTGATCGCCCACCTCAATCTCAGGGTGGATTTTTAATCAGTGGTGCCATTCGCAACGCTGCTAAAAAACTAATTAAAACCTTCTCAGTGCATACACTTTCTCCAGAAACTCCTATAGCCAATCTTTCAGGCGGAAATATCCAGCGTGCAGTATTAGCAAGAGAACTATCTTCTGAGAAGATCGAACTATTAATTGCGGCTAATCCCTGTTTTGGTCTGGATTTTGGCGCGGTAGATTTCATTCATCGTTCGATTATTGAAGCCAGAAATAGAGGCGTTGCGGTGCTTCTCGTCAGTGAAGATTTAGACGAACTGATGAAGCTATGCGATCGCATTTTTGTCATTAGTGAGGGAAAATTGGTTTATGAAAGTGCGATCGCCGAAGCCGACTTAAATATCATTGGGCAACGCATGGCGGGACTCTAATTAGCAGGAATCCGAATTCTGTTTCCATTACCCAAATTCTCCTTGTAAATCCGATCTAGTACTCTAACAAGTTTGAATTGAGGGGTAAATCTTCTGACTCCGAACTCCGAACTCCGAATTTCGAACTTTTTTGAGCATCCAT
>JASJDX010000490.1 GCA_030064975.1 Pleurocapsa sp. MO_192.B19 | reverse complement strand
ATTATTACGAACAACAATATCGAGAACGAATGGTGAACAATCTCAAGAAAAAGGCGATTTCTTTGGGTTTTGAACTAGTGGCTCAATCCCAGTAACCAATGGTGTTTCTGGAGAGAGATACTAAGAACAATAAAGCATTGATAACGGCAGTAACAATGGATATGGAGTTTGATTAGTTTGACAATATATTCGCGATCGCTAGCGGCAAGAAAAGATGTTCAAACTTACATCACAGGAATTATTGCAATGTTAGAGCGCTTCTAATTTTTTCCGATCTTCTATGTATGATTATTATTACAGTTATTTTTTAGTTTAGATAAGGTATTGGTATCTGGGAGTGGAACGTAAGTAATTAATTTAAGATCGGAATAGTTGCGATCGCTGATCTGAAAAGTATTGTGTTCAAAAGATAGTAAACCATAATCCGGATATTTAAAATGCTTGATTCCACTATTCCAATCTCCCACATCGTACTGTTGCCACAACTCTTTAAATTCAGGAGAACTTTCCTGAAGCATGGCTACAAAATTTTCTATCCAAGGACAAGAATAGTCGGCATACTGTGCCTGTGATACCCGAAATTTAGCGACTTCAGCCTTAGCATGAGCTGGCCAATCTACCAACATCGATCGCATCGAACCCAAAAATGTCTGCCAGAGACAATTGCGTTCGATACCCTGCAATTCACCAGGATCTCTCCAAATTAAAGTCGCAGGTGTGTTCCACCCCAAGATATCCCAACGACGACCAATGATATAAGCAGGAGTGCATTCGAGACGGTCTAAGACACGCTGAAGTTGAGGACTAATAACTGAGGTTTTGGCAGGAATCGTCATAGAAGGCTGATAACCCCCTAAAAGCAGTAAATATTCAATTTCACTAGGTTCTAGCTTTAATGCTTGAGCTATACTTTCCAACGTATCTTGGGAAGCTCTAATATTTCGCGCTTGTTCAAGCCAGGTATACCATTCTGGGCTAATCCCTGCTAGCATAGCAACTTCTTCTCTTCTGAGTCCTGGGATTCTACGGCGACTGGATGTAGTTAATCCCACTACTTCTGGCTGAAGGCGATCTCGTCGGCTTTTTAAAAAGTTTGCCAATTCCCTTCTCTGTTTTTCATTGGACATTTTGTTAACCAGGGACTGCTAATTCTAGGATCATTGCTTGTCTATTTCTTTGCCAAATAATCTTTTATATTGACTTTTTGAAGTTCAAAAACTAAATCAATGAGTTTTTTAGACTAACTATCTAAAAATACCGTCAATTGAAGTCCCTAAATCAAAATTATGGAGGATAATCAAATATCCAATTCAGAAGAGCCTCAAAATATTCCCGATCCCCGATTTAAAATTGGTACAAAAGTACGCTGGAATTCAGTATCTGGCGATTACGCATCCGCGTACCCTACGGATCGCGGAGTAATCAGAGGAATGCGCTATGTCTGGAGTGAAGATTTACAAGATTGGCAGTATGAGTATTTTATTGCTCTCGATCGCGATAGTCCTTCTCGTCAGTGGACACAATTTGATTGGGGATGGCAAGAAGATTTAGAAGCTCTATTGATTTCTGACTCTCAAATGATTGATAAGAGCAAGGAGGAGACAAGCAATGACTAAAAGAAGACACTTGAGTTTCAAAGAAATAACTTTGCTAAATTTATATAGTAATTGTCAATTGTCAATGGATGTATTTGAGTTTTACCAAAAGTGGAACGTAACTCAAAAACAGATTGCTCATATTTGTGGCTGTAGTCTTTCAACAGTAGAACGTTGGTTTGGTTCTCAGCGTCGGACTCCCGAACCAATTTACACCCGCAGACTAGCAGAAATGGACTTACTTTGGGAATTATGGTCGGAGCTTCCTGTTGAAATCAAACAGAAATTATGTCCGAATTCTAATTTGACCTGAGTTCGGGACTTAATTCAAGTTGGGGTAAAAACTTACGAATTAATCCAATGGTTACGGCGGGAAGTTCTAATTGAGGCGTAAAGCCAACATCATTTAGTTGGTACATTATACGAATCGCTTGGGGGTTCATTTCTTGTAAACGATGCCCTACTTGTGGTCCAGTGTATTCTGATGCTTGACCCCAAATTAATGCCGTAGGAACAGTTAATTGCGTAATATATTGAGTCAGATCAAAACAAAGATCGCCTCGTACAAAAGACAGTGCAGCGTACTCTGCATTAAGTTGTTGTGCTGAGAGCAAATATGCTTCTACTAATTCAGGATAAACTCTGTCTTTTTGGGCGAATTGTCTTTGTTCTAAAAAACTGCGAATGCCAAAACTGGTAGCAACTCCCGTGCGGTAAAGTAAGCGGTCAATGATGGGAGTGCTAGCTAGCTGAGTAAAAAAATTTTCTTGATAGTCTTTGCCAAATTCGTTCAATCCTGCTGCGGTGGTCAGAATTAGGGATTTAAATAGTTCGGGACGAGCGATCGCAGTACGAATAGTAAAAGCCGCTGTTAGTGCCGAAGCAATTACCGTAACTGGTTCGGTGCAAGTATGTTCAATAAAATTTTCAATAGTAGTGACGTAATCTTCTATCCTGTAATTGTGTTGGGGATGTGCCGATCTACCCCAGCCAATTAGATCTGGTGCGAGAATGCGAAATTGGGCAGCGAAGGCAGGATAGACTTTTGACCATTCATAAGCTGAAGAACCACCACCTAAACCATGTAAAAATACTAGGGTTTCTCTAGAATTTGTTTCTAGATTATTCCACGGTGAGCGATCGTTGATGTAATAAACTATGTAACCTAAATTTGTCTGAGTAGATTTTTGGCTAAAACCAGAGGGGATAAACATTTTTAGATCTTCTAACTAATATATTTCCATTTAACGCGATCTCATTGCTTACACCAGTTTTCGATTGGATAGACTACACTAATCAGATAGTATGTTTCAATGATCGTTAATTATGAGGTATTTTCGCCTCTTCTTTAAGACTGATTTTTCATAGGGAAGAAAGAAGTTCGGGAGAGGTATAGCCGTACAAGATTAGGTTAGGACACAAAAACTATTAGCTCGTAAGTAGATATTTGCTCGATGTTTAACAGCTTTGACAAAAAGACTTGACCTGTTTTTTTAAAGCGAAAAATATAAGAGCTACGACTAACAACGCAACTCCTGAAAAGCTATAAGTTCTACCCAAACCGATTGAATTAGTGATAGGTTGAGAAACAATTGGCGATAGAAACTGACCTAAGAAAAAGAAAGTAGTTAAACCGCCTAAAGCTCTCCCGCGTAAAGCATCGGGAATAATACTAGATAGCCAGACATTCAGATTAGGCATCAACAAACCAAAGCCCAAACCAGCCACAATTAAACCAAGTAAGACCAAGTTATAGCTACCAGCCAGCCCAATAACTAGATAGCCCACTGCTGCAATGCCAAAAGCAATTACTACAATACTTACAAAACCCATACGTTCTTTCACAAAGCCATATCGCAGTGAAGCAATTGAACTGGCTAAAGTTGAACTAGCGATCGCCAAACCGCTAGCCGAAGCACTAGCATTACTAAGACTTTGTAAATAAAACGGTAGCTGTACAGGAATTAAATAAAACACCACCATATAAAATAGAGCTACACCATAAATCATTGCCAATACTTCCAATGGCATACGTGGCTTAGTTACCGAAGATGATTCTATGGTTTGATTATCTACTTCACGTTTGGGTTCATATAGGGTTACGGCGATCGCCAATAAAATTGCCCAGGCTGATAAGTAAATTAGAAAAGGAAATCGCCAATTGAGATCGGCAATAAAGCCCCCTACAGAAAGAAATATCACCCCTCCCAAACCCATAAAAGCTGCTTGCAAGCCCATAAAATTAGCTCGCTTTTGTCCTGTGTAATAATCAGCGATTAAAGTAGTAACGCCAGTCATAATACCTGCTACAGATAATCCCAATAAGGCACGACCAATGAGAATAGTCCCAAGAGAATTGAGAATAAAGCCAGAACCACCAGCTATGCCATACAGCAAGGTTGAAACAATCAATAGAGGCTTGCGCCCCATCTTATCTACCAATTGACCAGCAAACAGTCCCCCGATGGCAATAAATAAAGCGGGAATAGTTAACACCAAGCGAACTAAAAGCGCGGAATTTTCTACATTGGCAAAATACTCTTGCATCGCCGGAAGAGATGGTGCGATCGTCGCTCCTGACATTACTGTTAGGGTACTGGTTAGCAGTAAGGTAGCTTTAATGGGAAAAGAATTAGACTTAAGAGGAGCGGTATTGGATGGCGAATCAACAATCTTACTCATAATATTTAATTTTTATATTTGATTTTTATATTTGATTTTTAAGCATCAATAAACTTCTGAAAGATACCTTCAGTCAGCCATTGGGTAGTAGCTTTAAAATTATGCAGCGGTGTTGGCAGCATTTCTAAATAGGTTGCTTGGCGAATGAGATGCCCTGCTTTGCCTTTAATCTCAAAACGATCGTAGATTTCAGCAACACTTTCACCCATGCCTAATTTCAACAAAGTACCTGCGCCTAACTGAAAAACATCTTCTCCCATACGGAAAGTAAAAGTGTGTTCTCTTGCACCAGGAATATCAAAATATCCCGCAGTACTACCTAATGCTAGAACTAAATATTCATAGCTGTAACAAAGACCAGAATCCAAGCTAACCCGACGTTCTTTTAAATCTATATGAGAGATGCGATCGCGGATAAAAATAATATCGCTTCCTGCTAATAATTCATCATAGCGAGGCCAAACCAAGTCAAATTTAACTTCACTAGTAAGTAGTTCGTACAGTAAGGGTTTAAAAATAAACCGCCATTGCTGCTCAATTAAAATAATTGGTCGCGAGCATTTTTGATGTCTTAAATGTAGGGCGGTAAATAATCCTGTAAAACCACCACCAACAATTACTACTGGCTTAAGAGATTCGTTCATATTGGAAAAAATGAAGCGTAAATTAAGATAAATTTGCTACTTAGGAATAAGAATTAAATAACATCCAAAAATAGACAGAGTAATGATAGTGTGAATCTATCTAGTGACCAAATTCTAAGAGAGATGAATCCCTATCGAGCTGAAGTAGAACAGCAAATGCAACAGTTTTAT
>JASJDX010000047.1 GCA_030064975.1 Pleurocapsa sp. MO_192.B19 | reverse complement strand
TAAACCCTGAATACAACTAGGTTTGAGGCGAGTTTACCTCGAACGAGGTAAACTCGGCGTCTGGCAAGGCTTTCCCCCCTTTTTAGCCCGAAAAAATGTCTAAGTCCCGTTAGGGCAAAATATCCCCGTAATTGCGGCAGGAGGAATTTGGGCTCGCCGTGATATCGATCCCGCTTTAGCTTTCTATTTAGTATTTAAAATTTATTTCGCAGAAGGACTAAAGGCACTTAATCGCTTGAATTTCTCAGCTTTTTGCTGCATTCTTTGATACAGGCGATCGCAAACCAATTCGCATAGCTCGAAGATCATCGGGTCTTGAATTTCATAATAGACAGCTACCCCTTGAGGTTTACGGGATAAAATTTCTGCTTCCGTGAGCATTTTGAGATGTTTGGATAAATTTGCTTGTCCTAAGCCAGTAGCTTCCCCTATTTCACTTACATTCATCGCTCCTTCTCTCAAGCAGCTTAAAATTTGCAACCGACTAATTTCTGAAAGTACTTTAAAATAATCGGCAACTGGAGCAAGATATTCGGGGGGTTTGGGTGTCTTATCGCGAGAGGAATTTTTTGGCATGGACAAAATTAAAGTTAGTTTTTATAGTTTATATAACTATATAGTATTCTAACAAAAAAGTAAAACCCTAAAAACTACGCTGCGATTGATTCTGGCATAGTTTTCCAGCGACAGAAGGAACAGTAAGATTAGTAGTCAGCTATTTCAACTGGATTTGGGTTCATAGCAGGAAGAAAAATACTGCTGCCATGAGAGCTAATTTGGCGATTGGCTTTGCCACTGCGCGGAGCGCAATCGCCCCTTGGAGTTGGCATGACATGATCACCTATCCCACACTTCTCTGATGCACTACCGATTGGAATTATTAAAACTTATAAAACATATTCCAATTCATCAGAAATCTTTTGATTTTGTTGACAACGCTGCTTATCTCTCCAAGCTCTAGGAGTATTTTGGCAATAATTGCGAAACTGGCAGTAAAAATGATTGATATTTTGATAGCCTATTTTTAAAGCAATCTGTTCAATTGAATCGTCAGTTTCTAAAAGTAAATATTTTGCTTCTGTTATCCTGCGCTCAATAATCCAATGGTTTACCGTTTTTCCTGTTAAGTTTCTCACTAAATTAGTTAAGTAACCTGGGGAATAACCAACAGCTTGAGCTACTTCTTTTAACCTGATAGACTGGTGATAATTTAATTCAATGAAATCAAAAACTTGCGTTAGGCGAGAAATAGATGGAAATATAGAATGGAGCTTATGCATTTTTTTATTTTTGGGAATTTTAGATATTTTTCTGGGTGCCATTTCAACAGTAACTAAATTATTTTTTAGAGAAATGATTTCTAATTCTGGTGTTTCTAAAGATTGCAGCAAGAGTTTTTTTATTTCTAGCTTTTCCTCTGCTGATAGAATTAAACTCATTGTATATATTCCTCAGTTTTTTGATGACTTATCGAAATTTATTCTGGAAATTGTTAATATTATCAGACTAGTCAACCAAGTTATTTTATATTGCTATAGATAGAGTAATATTTGCTCTTTTTCTTGGTCAGCTTTGGCTTTTTACTCCTTCTTTATAAAATTCAAAAAAGGGTTATTTAAAATTAGTTTTTTCGGCATAATTTTTAAATTTAGCTTTTTGATTTAACTGATTATTATTCGTAAATCTACTCGAATCCAATCCTGAAACAGGTGAAGCAGTAGTCATGATTTTGGTTCGACTTTGAGACTTCCAATATTCATATCTGAGTAAAGGAAAAGAAGCCACTTTTTTGGCTAATGCCCAGAAGAACACATAGCTAGCTAGTAAACGTTCAAAAGCACCAAAACAAGATTCTCTTAACTCTTCAATCTGCTCTTTTTGCTCGGCTACAGTGGGATTTCTAAAGTAGATTGAATCATCATTACTATTCAAAATAATGGCATCACTAAAATCCTGATTAGCGATCGCTCTGTTATGTCCCATCACCATGATTTCTGGCCCGACATTGATATTTCTCACTCCGTTAGCTTGTTTTCCTGTCATTAGCACCGCATTTTCTGCTTTTTGCTGTTTCTGACTACGCCTTCCATCAGGTACGCCCAACCAGATCAAAGTACCTCGAACTACTCGATGTCCAAAAGCATGAAGGAAATGATTCTGGGGATTGCCCCCGTGTACTTCTATAGTTGCAATGCCGTAGCTGAGAGAAAAGAGTTTGCTGACGTAGGATTGTAATAACTGGTTGACCCAAGACACATCACCAATTACCAGAGTTCTTTTGCCCATACGTGCTAGTAATTGCCTACCTTGGAAATAACGGATGAGCAAAGTCCACAACCAAGAACCAAAGATATAAATAGCAATATCTGCTAAAGTTATCATAGGCGCGATTGCGCTCCGCGCACCAGCGAAGCTGATCGCTTCAAACAAGCTCTGGGGTAAATGGGCTAGGTTAAAGACTACTCCCAATAATGTCTTCACTAAGGGAATAGTCTCGCCGAAAGGAATCGCCCATCCTACTGTGAGCAACACATATAAAGCATGAATTGCCCAAGCCAAAGGAGTTTCAGTAACATGAAGACTCCAACGGCAACCAGCTTGAATTAGTTTTTGCCTAATTGCAGATTTAATTGATTCTCCTTCAGCATTTTTGCCAATAATCTGGATGACATTTTTATTGAGGAAATCTTCCTTCATCATCCCCAAAACCATTAAACTTTCTGCGGTCAAAGTCATGCCAAAAGGTTGTGAATGGGGAAAATGTTTTCTCATCTGTTTGGCAAGATAAAATAAGAGTTCTGTCAAAGTCTGCCCAGCGGCAGCAACCGATACAGTGCTGGATTCGGCTGTTCTGCGTCCACTCCCATTAACAAAAATTCTGTGGCATTTATTATTGGTATTATCTAAAAAAGGGGATGAAGAAATTGTCGTCAGCCCACCGCTACCTTCAGTAGAATTCAGGAAGCTACTTAACTCTCCTGTGAGGATAAACAATTCGCCGATAACTCCTTGGCTAGACAAATGATCGAAGGTATTGATAACCTGCACGGTAGAAAAGGTTTGGCCAGACTGAGTAATTGCTAATACAAGGGAGTCTTTACCTAAATAGAGTTGGCTAAAGTCTTGATTTAGCTGTTGCAAAACCTCATTAGCTGAGAGAGTTACCACATTCAAAAAAGGAAAAACGGTTTTTAAATCCTGGGCAAATTTTTCTCCTAACCAGAGGCTATTTTCCTCTCCAGTAATAAATAGATCGACAGTTGTCATTCGTCGTACCTGACTGATTAATCCAGCTTGAAACATAATTCTTTGTCTTCCCTCAAAGCGTTGGACTTTTTCGGTTAGGAGATGAGCTAAATAATCTGCACTTTGACGATTAAGAGAGGCGGGATTTTGCCACGAGGTTTGAATCTCATTCAGTACACGAGGAATCGAGCTAATATCGTTAGCAATAGGATCTTGGTTGTTAGTCTCGGAAAACTGAATGTAAGGTAAATAAGGATGATCTTCCATCGAAATCCATCTATCTTGTAGTTCTGACTGAATTAGTTCCTTTTGTTGACTCATCGAGTAGACAGTAATATTTTTGGCACTAACTTGGGCAATTTCTCCTTCTTGTTGATTTAAATCTAAACGGAAAGACTGGGAACTTCCTAGCAAAATCCGATCTACAGCGGCAGGTTCGGAAGCATAAACCATATATCCTTGCTGCCAATTGAAACCAATAGAGATCGGTTGTCCTTTGGCAGATAGAACTAATTGGTCCTCCTCTAAAGTGGAAACTGTTACTAAACCAAAACTACCTTTAGCCTTAGAAATAAATATTTGAGTAGCACGATATAAATCGTTATTTAAAAAAGCCTTAATTGCAACTTGAATAAAAGCTACTCTTTGTTGACTAGACCATTTTGCCATTGATTTATTTTTGGCAGTCGCTTGTAAAAGATTTTTCTCTAGACGATTTAAGTACTTGTGGCGAGAGACAAAATCGATTTTTGGGATAAGCGATCGCTCTAAAGAGAAAATACTGTGAAAGATTTCTGCCCAATTGGTTAAATCTTCGATAGAAGGGGCAGTATTGGGTGCATTAGGAGCGGGTTCTTGTCCGCCGAATGCTGCCTCGATAGAAGTCGCGATCGCCATTTGATAAGCTAGTCGTACTGAAGCAAACCACATTCCTTGAGTAACTAATAAATCCATCATCCCCGCAATTTTGGGAGAGTCGCCCTTTGTGGCATTAGGAGTATGTAAAACTCTTTCTAACCATAAGCCTAATGTTGCATTGTCTACATCTTTGCCAAATAGCTTCCAAGTATCAAAGTCACCATTGTGAGTAATGCGATGATTAACACTTTTGGTTTGACATTTCCATTCTTGGTCAGTATATTGCCAGACATCTGCGTTTCTAGCACTCATCCATTCATGCCAATGGGTTTCTAGTTCCGTTGCGGGAGAACCGCTAGTAGCATAGCGATAATGCCATGCCCCCATCACTGAGGATTTTGAGGGTTTGACCCCAGAGGCGATCGCTTGATTTCGGATATAGGCAAAGGCTGCTTCCAGAGATGTAGTTAAATTTTCTCTCTTACGATTGACTATTTTTTTACCGACAAAGATAACGCGATCGCCATCCCGAGCTAAAACTAGCCCACCACCAGCTTGTTCACCGCGAATTTCGGTTTCACGTCCCATTTTTTGCGCTATTTTGACCATTCTGGCTGGTAAAAGCTCATTACCATCGTCTGGTTTGCGTTGAGCGATCAAGCCAAAGTTACCACAATAAAAGCAATCTGCTACTCCTGTTACCAACGCATCTATATCTGAAAGAGAAGATATGGCAATTAGTAGATTCGCCACGATCGAGGCTTGGCTGAAAAAATTATTAGGGCAGAAGTAAACAAAAATAATAACAGCCACAAGATTGAATAAGATACCACCTAAAGCTTTAATTCGTATATGTCCCTGATTGGTGTCACCTGCTGCTAGGTAAGGGAGATTGGGGGATGGGGAGATAGGGAGATAGAGAGTAAGAATAGGAATAAATATCTGATTAAAAGGTAGTAATGACTTTAAAACATCTTCAATACTTCGATGTTCAAAAATGTTAGTCAGATTCAAGACAGATAATTGTCGATCGACTGTAGCGATCGCCATACTATGTCCTAATCCATGAATCAAAATCGCGCTATTCCAAATTAATCTGATTAATATTGAGTAAACTAAAAATAATAGACATTTAAAAGATATTTCAACTGGTTCTGTCCCACTAGCGCTGATTAATAATAGAGCGATCGCTTCAGGGATGGTATTTTGCAATTTTGATAACCAAAAAAACTTTAACATTTACTTTTCCTCAAACTAAACAATTTATTACTCAACGTGGACTAAAGTCGAAATCATTATGTTATTTCTGCTATGTCTGCGAGGGCATAATTCCAAAGTTTTTCTCTGAGATTAAGTGCTTCTAATCCCGCCTGCAATGCCCTAATCTTTTCATTTTCATCTTGAGAAAGATAATTGAGAAGTTTTAAAGCTAATATTTCAGATTCAGGGCTATTTTCCTGGAGCAATTTTTCGGTATAACTAATTAGGATTGGACATTCTTTTCCTTTCTGTTGTAAAACCTTAATAATTGAAGTAAATAGTTGAGAAGTCAGTTTTTCTCGACCGAAGAAAAAAGTAGCCGTTATTTCTGCCATCGATCCCAATCTAGCCATCAAGAAATTGAATTCTACTAATTCCTTGATCCCTGGTTTAAGGAAATCGAAATTAGCTTGTGATTCTAGAAAGTACCATAGACAATCAGGATCGATCTTTAATTCTGCTATGGCGCGGAGGTAAATAGTAAAATCTTCGTTTGGTTGACCATTAGGATAAAGATCACTTTCTTCTGTGAAAACTATTTCTTTAATCAATCTATTTATTTCACTGGGACATTCTGAAAATTGCCTTCGTAAAGCGATGGTTATCTTATTTTGCAAAGATCTTAGTAATTTATCAAAATCCCAAACAGCAAAAATGTGATACGAAATAAAGCATTTGATTCTATCCGTCGAAGTTAACTGGCTATAAATTTCATGGTGAGAAAGCTGTTGAATCTTTACTTTAATCTGGGTGGTGAGTTTTTGACTTTTACTATTGTTTTTATACCCATAATGTAGCGAATTAAATTCATCAGTATATTTCATTTTGTCAACTATAGTTTTTGGCAACATTGGTCAAACTCCAACTTGGTAAAGTGTTCAAAGTGAACTAATATTATTGTGAGGATAGGCTAATTGCTGAAAATAAATTTGTAATCTATTAAAAAACTGCTAAAAAAAGATGATTTTAGAGGTTTAAGTCCTGAAGCGATCGCTTTTTGCATTATTATTTGGTAGTACCGATAACCAAGTTGACTTCTGCATTACCTATTGAGCGATCTCTGGGTTATTATCATCTTTGATAATTTGGACTTTGAAGGGAATACCATCAAATCCACCCTCTTGATTGAGTAAAGTTTGTGCTTGAGCAACACTACGCAAAATTTCTTGTGCTGCATTGACATCACTACCAATAGGAACAGAATTATCTGAATTAGAAACATCAGGAGCAACAACATCCAAATCTTGTACTTTTAAACAAAGGAATCCACCTAATATCAAAACTGTGGCTAAAGAGCCAAAAAACTTCAGTTTGGAGAGTGAAGTAGGCGAAATATGAATTTTAATTTTGTTTGGTGGTTTTTGATTGAATAAGTTAGAGAGAACTTTTTTTCTGATGGGCGGCACAGTAGTCTTAGCAAGTTCTATTCGTTTGTGGGTAGGAGTTTTAACTGAGATAGAGTCAAGGATTTTACTGACTTCGACAGCACTACCAAAGCGATCGCTGGGATTGGGAGAAAGCATAGTAGTTAAGAGCCACTCCAACTTAGCACTAACAGTTACTTCTTCTTGCCAATTCCACCGATAATCATTGAGGTCGATTAATTGTTGTGGTTCTTTCCCTGTCAGTAGTACTACTGCAGTTGCTGCTAAAGCATACAAATCGCTGTGAGCAAAGACAATACCACGTTCAATTTGCTCTGGTGGAGCATATCCACTCTTGCCAAGAGCTGTTCCAATTAAGGATAAAGCTTGGGCGCTAGGGATTGCCGAGCTTAATTGATATTGAGTCTTATTCTCTACTTGCTTAATACAGCCAAAGTCAATTAGTACTGGCAGTTTATCTGTGCTGCGTAAGATTAAGTTCTCGGGAGAAATATCGCGGTGAACTACTCCCATTGAATGTATATACTCTAAAATAGGTAAAACTTGACTTAATAGTTGGCTAACTTCGGCCTCACTAAATTTCTTTCCTTCTTCAAGACGATTGTTTAAAAGATCTTGATAAGTTTGACCCTCAACATAATCCTGTACGAGAAATAAGTGGCTCTTTTTATTCTCTTGCTTATAGCGAAATAATTGTCGAAATTGAGGAATTTGAGAATGCTGCAACCGATAAAGAACACCAGCTTCTCTTTCAAACAACTCTTGCGCTTTTTCTAGGGCAAACGTTCCTTTAAGTTGCGGTGCAAACTCTTTAAGCACGCAGCGTTCATTAAAATGATTAAGATCTTCTGCTAAGTAAGTACGGCTAAATCCTCCATCACCCAACTGATGTAGAATGCGATAGCGCGATTGCAAAACATCCCCCGAATTTATCAGCGTTGACTTAGCTATCAGTTGTGCCGTGTCTCTCATTTTCTTTTACCTTTAAATAATTATTAGCGAGATTAAATTAGTGAGTTGTTGGTGTTTAATTTAGTTAGAAACAATAGGTGTAAATTCATAGCTGAAATTACGATTACCCTTCGGGTACGCTTCGCGATTGGCTCTGCCCCCATTCGAGGGTAAACCACCGCGCGGAGCGCGCTCGCTTGGTTTAATTTTGACTAGCTCAATTTGTTTCAGGCGATCGCCTGAAGGTAAAAACTTAATCTGGCTGTTAGCACCAGGTGTAGAAAAGTTAGGAGACGAAAGGATTTTTTGCACGCCAATACGAGTCGGATTAGGACTGCTAGCGATCGCAGTAATTAAAGCTTTAGCAGCATCATAAGCCATTGCTGTACGCCAGTTGACATCTCCTCTCCAAAGTTTCCGAGCAACTTGGGCAAACTCAGCATCTGGATGGCTTTTGATATGCCAAGGAATTGCCAAAACCATATCTTGAGCTGTTTCTCCTGCAATCTGCAAAGTCTTGGGGGTATAAACATCATCTCCTGCTAGCAGACTAAGCCGTTGACGATTGACTTGAACGACTTGCAGAGCCTTATCGAGGGTACTAGTATTAGCTGCTAACATAATTGCTTCTGCGCCTGCCTCCATAGCCTGTTTAAAGCTTTCAGTTGCACTAAAATTAGCATCGTATAAGTCAAATGTATTAACTACCCGTCCTCCACCAAGAGTAACCGCAGCGATAAACTCCGATTTGAGAGACTCACTATAATTGCTTTGGGAATTATAAAAAACCGCTACATTTTTTTGGTTACTTTTCTCCAGCATATATTCTGCTAAACTTCTTCCTGCAAGATAGTCACTGGGAACAGTCCGAAACAGATAAGGACTAAGATTAGATAGTTTAACTGAGGTGCTAATAGGGGAAATTGATACCAGTTGAGCTGATTGATAAATTTTGGCGGTAGCTAAAGTTACATCACTGGCATAATGACCAACTACACCTAAAATTTCTTTATTTTGACTCAGGGTTTTGGCTACCTGTTGGGCTATTTCTGAGTTATTATCATCATTAATAATTTTTACTTTGAGGGGAATACCATCAAATCCACCCTCTTGATTGAGTAAAGTTTGTGCTTGAGCAACACCACGCAAAATTTCTTGTGCTGCATTAACATCACTACCAATAGGAATAGAAACAGCAATACCATAAGATTTTTCTTGAGCGATCCGAGCGTTATTAAGATAAATTAAAGCTTCTGGATCGTTAGCAACAGTTTTTAAAGATGCAGATAGCAAAGATACAGCTTCGTCATAATTACCTTGAGCAAAGGCAGCTACAGCCAGCTCTTTTTCAGGTGTGGTTGTTTGGGGGATTAAAACCCTTTCTCCTTGACTAAATCGTTCTTGAAGTTGGGACTTTACCAGAACAGAATTTGGGGAATTAGGAGCAGTGGGAGCAACAATACTCAAATTTTGCTGCTTAAAACACAAAAATCCCCCTAAGATTAAAACTGCGGCAAAAGGCACAAAGAAAAGTAGTTTAGGGAATAAACGTAAACTATGTAAAAATGCAACTTTGGTAATTGAGGTTTGTTGCACTAAAGGTTGAGTAGCCTTCGCAGTAGTTTTGGTTAATTTAGAAGTAGAAGTTATAACTGAGATACCGTCAAGAATTTTTCTAACTTCTATAGCACTACCAAAGCGATCGCTGGGATTAGAAGCGAGCATGGTAGTCAGTACCCATTCCAACTTATGACTAAGAGTAACTTTTTCTTGCCAATCCCACCGATAACCATTGGGGTCGATTAATTGTCGTGGTTTTTGACCTGTCAGCAGTACTACCGCAGTTGCGGCTAAGGCATATAAATCGCTGTGAGCAAAGATAATTCCGCGTTCAATTTGCTCTGGTGGAGCATATCCACTCTTGCCCAGAGCTGTTCCCATTAACGATAAAGCTGGGGTATCAAAAATTGCCGAGCTTAATTGAGATTTGGTCTTATTCTCCACTTCCTTAATACAGCCAAAGTCAATCAGTACTGGTAGTTGATCCGTGCTGCGTAAGATTAAGTTCTCGGGAGAAATATCGCGGTGAATTACTCCCATTGAATGGATATACTCTAAAATAGGTAAAACTTGAATTAATAGTTGGCTAACTTCGTCTTCGCTAAATTTCTTTCCTTCTTTAGCACGGTGATTTAAAAGAGCGTGATAAGTTTGACCCTCAACATAGTCTTGAACCAACAACAAGCGTCCTTTATTTTCCTGCTTATAGCGAAATAATTCGCGAAATTTGGGGATTTGCGGATGCTCCAACCGATAGAGAACACCAGCTTCTCGTTCAAACAACTCTTGTGCTTTTTTGAGAGCAAATGTTCCTTGAAGTTGAGGTGCAAATTCTTTGAGGACGCAGCGTTCATTAAAACGATTAATGTCTTCTGCTAGGTAAGTACGGCTAAATCCTCCATAACCCAACTGATGTAAAATTCGATAGCGAGACTTTAAAACATCTCCCAAATTTAACAAAGTTTCTATAGCTGTTAGTTGCTCTCTCGATCCCATTTTCTGTTACCTGTAATAAGTTTTAGCCTTCAATATTTCTCAGCGATCGCGTAATTTTAAAGTATAAATAGCTTGTTGTTGGCCAGACTATGTCTTACCTTCGGCATGGCAAAATGTATGACAAAAAATTACATAGGTTTCTGGAATTAGCGATCGCACATAGGTAAGTTGGCGATTAGCTTAAAAATTGTTCTTTTTATGTTATTTTTGTAATATGAAGTAATATAAGGAAGGTGGGTTGTTAATATTGTGCTGTTATCTTTTGGTAAGTACTAGGGGAAAAATTCAGGTATTTCTTCAGGTAGATAACTACATCTGAATTAAATTAAAGATTGACATTGGTGACCACAATATTTCCAGCAGTTGTTCCATCTATTTTCCAGCGTTGTTGACCTTGCATACCAAGGTCAACAGTAAGATATAAGATGCCATTAACTTCTTGAGTATTGAAATGAGGCAAATGGCAATTGATTTGAGTATTTTGCTTGGTTTGAGGATAGTTCATGATTTTGCTCACTTAGTTTGCTTTTTTTTAACTGTCTTAATCTTAGAGACTAAGCAAAGAACAAACATCTGAAAAACGTCTTGAATCTACCCTCAACCAAAGAGATAAACACTGTCTAACTTTCGTTGACTTATTGAGTATATTTCTCTATGACAAAAGTTAGAGATTATCTCGATTGGCGAGAGCTGTGCCGTAGGCATCCCGCTTGACGGGACTCCGCTGCTTGCACCCGTTCGGGCACTTGTCCTTCAGCCCTCTGCCTTCTGCCTGCATGCGGCAAAAAGAATGCCTTTGCGCCTTCTGCCTTCGTTTACGCCAAAATCGCCATCCCAGCAGGAGGTAATTGTATCTCAACTGTAGCACGATTCTGATTAGCTTTAACTTCTACAGTTTGATTAGATGGGGGATTTTTCAACTCGGCATCACTCCAATCACTGCGATAAAGCAGTTTCATTGGCGAACCGATTTGATGCAAGGTTGCATCGACAGTAATTTCAGCTTCCTGACTAGCTACTCCGTTGCTGTTGAGGACAACTAAGACTTCTTGAGTAAAGAGAATCCGCGACCAAGAAATTATCTCTCCCGCACTAGGAAGAGCAAAAGAATTACCATCAATCGAAGTTTCTCTTAAATATTGCCGACCCCGTCGTAACGTCTTAGCGATCGCATCTTGACCATTTCTAATTCTGGCGATCGCAGCAATCCGTAAATAAGAGGGATGATTGGGATTAAAAAAGTGACATCCCGCAGTTTCAAAAGCTCCAAATGTCCCGCCAAACATTGACTCGCGAATATAACGATCTTCAAAACTGAGGTTGGGTTCAATACTGTAGTCGTGATAGGATTCTGTACCGTCTAATGCCTGTTCTGTGCCGTAATAGATACAGGGAATACCCAGAGTTGTTAATTGCACTCCCACTGCATGAGCAACTTGAACGTAGCGACTGTCAATATTATTTTTGGCAGCAAAACGATGTTTGCCACTTCGTCCCACCATATCATGATCGTCAAGAATCGAAACATGATAGCGTCCCGTTTCGCGATGACTACCTAATTCATCATGACCGCCAAATTGACGGAAAAATTGATTGGGTGGTGTTAAACCTTTAGCTACCCCTGCCAACTTAGTAGTAGGTTCTCCAATATCTAATACTGCATCGATGTTACGTCCGAAAATTTCAATATAGTTGCGTGCCATCCCTGCACCGCCAGTTACTTCCCCCAAAAGTAGAAAGTTTTCTTTGCCAATCGATTCTGCATATTCATGAATTGCACCACAAAAATTACGAGATGCTTCCCAGGGCAAATGCTTAACTGTATCGATGCGAAAGCCATCGCAGTCACTTAGAGCAATCCAATATTGATAAACTTTAATTACCGCAGCCAGTGTATCCCCTCGACTGAGATCGAGATCTTTGAGATCGAAAAAATCCCCCCGTCGAAATTCCACATTAGCGTGCAAAGGGTCTTCCCAAGCGTCAGCATCCCATTTCCCAATCTGACCAGCACGGGTATACCAATCCCGATTTTGAAATTCTTGGGGCCAAACTCCATCATCTAAATTAGTAATATTATTAGTAATATTATTGGTGCTAGTTCCTGTTGCTGACCGCCATCCATGAACGGGATAAGGAGGTTCAAAGCGATAGGACATAGTGTCTTTAGGACTACCATTCTCCTCGTAAAACCAATTGTTACCAGTGTGATTGTAGATAATATCCAGCATTACATACATCTGGCGATCGTGGGCAGCATCAACCAAATCTCTTAAATCTTGGCGAGTGCCAAAGCGAGGATCGACATCGAGAAAGTTTTGAATGCCATAACCGTGATAAGTTTCCAAATCAGGACGTTGTCGCCAAACAGGGCCGATCCACAGAGTTGTTACGCCTAATTCTTGTAAATAATCTAGTTGGCTAGTAATTCCTTGAAGAGTTCCCCCTTGAAACTTTTTCCCTGTAGCCATCCAAGTTGCTTTATCTGTTGTCTTAAACTCGGTAGGATTGGCTGGATCGAATAGAGGTTTGCTTGCTTCTTGGCCGTCGCTAAATCGATCGGGTAACAAAAAATATAAAATCTGGTCGCGCCAAGTAGCTGGACTAGGATAAACTCTACCCCTTGGTTGTAAATTAGCTGAGGTTAGTTGTTGAGGAACAGATGCTTCGATGATGGTAGACATGATTTTTTTGCTATGAATGAAAATTTATCAGTCAACAGTTGATTGAAACAAACAGATAAACTGTGTCTAGTTTGAAACCCATTGTTTTTGTGGCGTTGCTGAATGAGTAATGATTTAAGCGATTGGCGCAAGCCAGTGCGCGGAGCGCAATCGCAGCATTATTTTCAGCGAGCTTTAGCTTTGTATTAAAAGCTGTGTTAATTCATTAGTGTTGTTCTACAAGATGGAGTACCGCATTAAGTGTTGAACTAATAGCCCCTTGTATCCAGCCTTGGTCGAGTGAGCAGTGTTCTCCAGCAAACAAAAGTTTGCCTTCTGGTTTAATCGTGTCTTGGTAATACAGTTCAAAATCCTTCGGTTTCATAAAGCAGAATGCACCAGAAGTCCAATCAAATTCGTCCCAAAATATAGATACACTATTAAGAATCATTCCTGATTCTAGTGCTTCTGGATGAATTTCCCCTACAGCATCAAGCACAACCTTTGCCCTATCTTTATGACTAAGGGAACCCAGTCGCCGAGCGTCGCTTCCCCAACAGTAACTTCCGACTAATGCTCCAGATTTTGGAGTAGTGTCAGTTATTTTACGTTTTTTGTATTGCATATACTGCCCTGTAACAGTATTCAAGGAGCTTTTAGCCAGTAGCTGAGATTCGTCTATCTCTCGATCGGAAGGATAGTAGATTTGACGATTAATCGAGTCTTGCTGAGAACCAGAACCAATAATTTCATAATTAGACTCCCAAAATCGCTCTCGGCAGGAAAACAGAACCTTTGTGGAGGAGGCGTAGGTTAGATTTCGGATCGCTCGCATTTTCCCCACACTCAGCCCAGTTACTTCCATTCGCCTTAACACAGCAAAGGGAATAGTACAGATCAAATAATCTGCATCTCGGCAAACAATTTCCTCTTTTTTCCCTCTTGGTGAGGATGTAAATTGAACTTTGGAGGCTTCATTATTAATGGAATGAATTTCTGTGTTTAGCTCAATAACAACATTATCACGGTCTTTAAGGAGAGAGAAGATACCTTTAGGCAGCAGATCTAGACCACCAACAATCTCATCCAGCCCACTGGAATCATGTTGTACTATCTCATCTCGTAACAGCATGGTTATCGCCTTGTCCCACCAAACTTCCAAGCCTGTAATCGCTCCGACTAACTCAATCGCTTCCTCTGTATCCAGATGTTCGCGCAGAAAGTCATAGATTGTTTGCGACTCAAGTTTTCTAATCAATTCAGTGAGGGGACCTTTACCAAACAAGGCATCTAGACTCTCTCGATCGGACAAGATTTCATTCACTGCCTCCCCAAGTGGCGCGAGCAAAGCGAGGAGAGCGGTGCTTTCAGTGTCGGCGTTTTTTATCATACTAAGCTCTCTGTCGCTAAGTTGGAACTTCGGAACTAGTTCTTTCACTGCATCTTTATGGGTAGTGCGAATGCCACGAATGAAGTAGAAAGAGTCTGGATCGTCATGGTGATTGATGAATTTGCGAAGTTTTAAACCGCATTTATCGATGTAATAGCGAGTGAAGTAATGAGTTTTTGGAATTCTCATGGCACCTAGTTCGTGGTAGTCACCATTCTTAAAGCGATGAGTTTTAACTCGACCACCGATTTTGTCTTGTGCATCAATTAGCGTAATATGATGCCCCAGTCGCGAAAGCTCATATGCTGCTACGAGACCAGCCATTCCCGCACCAAGTATGGTGATTCGTTTTCGCGGAGTTCCAGCATCGGCACTCTCGATATTGGCGATAATTTGTTTGACATCCTGGTCATACATAAAACTACTCCCTGTCTTTGAATTTTGAATTGATAATTAATTGAGTTAGTTAGCAGATTCTGAAATTTTTGAATCTCAATTTATTTGTTAGTATTATGCGAATAGCTTGCGGTTAGTAACAGGGGAAAAATTCAGGTACTTTTTCAGGAAAAAAAATTAACCCAAGTCAAGCTCATATTTTTTGAGACAGTCTCGTTCCACATTTGATGCAAAACTTTCCAGTAATCGGATTCTGATGATTGCAATTGCCACAAACAATATGATTTTGGATTGGCTTAGAAGGTTGAGGCACAGGATTACTAATATTGTTTGATCGAACTTTGGTTCTTGTCTTAGCCTGAGCAATAGGTTGATAAGTTTGTCTGGGAGTTACGGGAACGGGAACGGTAGCTACTTGATGCCTTTGATCAAAATGTTCCATCAGCATACGATGGTAAAAGATGTAACCCCCACCTACTTTTTTCATCAACAGGCGTTCTGAAGCGTAGTCGAGGAAGCGAGCGTAGTTCCAGGGAATGCGACCTTTACGGTAAAGAATTCGGCG
>JASJDX010000489.1 GCA_030064975.1 Pleurocapsa sp. MO_192.B19 | reverse complement strand
ATACTGGCACTACTCATATCGGATTTCGATTAGTGAAAACTTTAACAACGACTTAGACTGACAGCATATTTTGGCGGGTTTAATTTTTGAAGGGTTATGCGATGAAGGCAATTTGGCAAAAATTACTTACTTTTGTGTTCGTCATGGTATTTACTGCCGTGGCAACAGCCCAGACCAACGATCCCCTGCCATCATGGAATGAAGGTGCGTCTAAGCAAGCCATAGTCCAGTTTGTTGAAGATGTCAGTACCAGAGATGGCTCGGGATTTATCCCCTCATCTGAGCGTATTGCCGTATTTGATAACGATGGTACGCTATGGGCTGAACAGCCCTTGTATTTCCAGCTAATGTTTGCGATCGATCGCGTTAAGACACTGGCACCAATGCATCCTGAATGGCAAGAGCAGCAACCTTTCAAGGCGGTACTGGAAGATGATCTAGAAACAGTCTTTTCTGGCGGGGAGGAAACATTACTAGAACTGATCGTAACCACCCACGCTGGCAACACAACAGAAGAGTTTGACCAAATTGTCAGGGATTGGTTAGCCACAGCCAAGCATCCCCAGACTAAACGTCTTTATACGGAAATGGTCTATCAACCGATGCTCGAACTACTTGAATATCTACGCGCCAATGACTTCAAGACCTACATCGCTTCTGCTGGGGGTATCGAGTTTATGCGTGTCTTTTCCGAGGAGGTATACAACGTTCCCCCTGAGCAAGTCATCGGTAGTAGTATCAAGACACAGTTGGAATTACACGACGATAAACCTGTGCTTGTTCGTTTACCAGAGATCGACTTCATCGATGACAAAGCCGATAAACCAGTCGGCATTAATCAGTACATTGGTCGGCGACCAATTGCCGCATTTGGTAACTCCGATGGCGACCTACAAATGCTCCAGTGGACAACTGCTGGCAATGGTGCGCGTTTGGCTGGTATAGTTCATCATACTGACGGAGACCGCGAATGGGCTTATGATCGCAGCTCTTCTATTGGTCGCCTCGACAAAGCTCTTGACGAAGCTCAGTCAGAAGGGTGGACAATTATTGATATGAAGAAGGACTGGAAGCACATATTCCCCTTCAGTAATAAGTAAAAATTAGAGGAAGTAGAATTGCTTTCAAGAAGTTTGTTTTTGGTCAAGATAAATATCTTTTAAATACAATACATTACCCAAAATACTTATTCGGTAGAGACAAATTATGGATATTGACATCAAAGCTGTGTTGGGAAGTTATGCCCAGCTCACCATTTTCCTCTTAATGTTAACTATTGGTTTGGAAGAGGGTTTCAAAAACTTATCAATCCTTTGGCGACGTATCCCTTTGCTGATTCGCTGCTTAATTGCCTCATTTATTGTTGTGCCCTTATCAGCTATGCTAATTGTGAGCATTGTTCCCATGGATTCATCAGCACGCATTGGCTTGCTCGCGATGGCAATTTGCCCAGGGGCACCGCTTACCTACAAAAAACTAACTGGAATGAAAGCCAGTACAGCACTGGCAGGGAGTTTTCAGACTACCACATCACTATTTGCCATTCTGGTGGTTCCTATCTGGGTTACGATTTTCAGGGGAATTTATCCCAATCAGGCGACTGTTGAGGCATCAGATGTATTCCAGCAGGTCATGACTGTACAGTTCATCCCAATTTTAATCGGGTTAGCCGTTCATAAGTGGTTTCCCTCTTTGGCAGAGAATCTATTAGAGCCGTTGAGCAAAATTACCTCAATTATGTTTTTAGGTTTTGTGATTATTTTGCTGGTGGTTGCTTTACCCATAGTACTTAAGATTGGTGTTATCACTGTGATTGGGGTAGTGTTGTTTATCATCGCCGCGATTTTGGCAGGTCATTATTTAGGGGGACCCGAACCAGAAAACCGTCTAGCTATTGGCTTGGCCAACTCTACCCGCAATGCTGGTTTGGCTTTAGCGTTGACAACTATGAACTTTAAAGATCAGCCAGGTATTCTGGCGGCGATCGGAGCGATCGCTGTGCTAGCTTTTGTTGCTGATGCCATTTACGCTAGTCTGTATCGTCCCAAAATTCCCCAGCCAGTTTTGGAGACGTTTGGCAGTCAACCTTAAGCTGGCTAGCAACTTGAGTTGATTATTTTAAATAATAGTCAATTTATCTTATCTTGCTCGATCGAGCTTACTGTTATTATCTATAAGCGATCGCTATATTATTAATGACTAATACATCACCTACTCCAAAGTCTACTGACCCTTCTGACTTTGCGAATCTCAGTAACACCGAGCTAGCAGTGATTCGTACTGATCTGGCTCAAGAGCGTACCGATCTGGCTAAAGAACGGAATCGCATGGCAGGGGAACGAACCTTATTGGCTTGGATTCGCACCTCGCTGGCAATGATTAGCTTTGGGTTCGGCATAGATCGCTTTTTTGCCTATTTGGATAAAACTCAGGCTAATCAAGACCTGGATGCGATTAGTGAAGAACGTCTGCTGGGGTTAAGTTTTATTACCCTTGGTACTTTTGGTTTGCTTGCAGCCATCATTAACCACTGGCAAAATCTCAAAAATCTCGATCGCGAGCAGTATACTTATACTTCCCGATGGTCTTTAGCGATGGTGGTGGCTATTGTACTTGTCTTCATTGGTCTGGCTACCTATTTTCCGTTGATTACGGCAGACGTTAAGCTGCGAGATATTATTACTTTTGATAGTCAAATTATCCGTAATCTGGTTAGCTTAACTGTCTTCGGGATCATGCTAACAATGGGCATCAATTTCTCGCTGCGAGATCTCTTGGCTTTCTGGAAGCAGTCTGATTTGGTTTTAAGAGCTCAACTAGCAGTTTCCGTTCTGATGCCAGCGATCGCGCTCCTCTTACTCTGGCTACTCCATCCACCGAATGCTGTCATTGTGGGGCTCATTCTCTTGGCGGCTTCCCCAGGTGCCCCCTTGCTAACCAAGCGGGTTCAAATGGCTGGTGGCAGTTTTAACTATGGAGCAAGTTTACAAGTCACTCTGTCCTTATCGGCTGTGCTGATTACTCCGATTATTCTGAGTATCTCGGGACTAATCTTTCCAGTAGCTACTGCCACAGTAGATTCGTTACAAATCGCCACACAGATTGCCTTAGTTCAATTACTACCTTTAAGTATAGGTTTAGGATTGCGACAAGTAGGCTCGGAGATTGCTGATGAGATTGGTGATTTTTTGACGATTATAGCTAACACCTTGTTTGTTGTGCTGGCTATTTTTTTGCTGGTAATGAGCCTAGACTTGATCTCCAACCTAGGAACTTTACCGATTGTTTTGATTTTGGCAATTGCCTCGGTTTCTTTGACGATCGGGCATTTTTTAGGCGGGTCTGCATCTGAGACTAGGGCGGCGGTTGCGATCGCCAGTATCGCCCGCAATGTAGGGTTAGCCATCTTTATTGCAGTTCTCAACCAACAAACTCAAGCGATCCCCGTTATATTGTCTTATCTCATCTTGGCAGCTTTGGTTGCTTTCCCTTATTCAGCTTGGATGAGGCGACAAATTAAAGCATCATCTGTAGACACTTCCATTCCTGTTTAGTGGAATGTTGATTTTAGTGAGATTAATCTATGGAACTTATTGAACAACTGAGAGAAGGATTAAAATTAGTCGTGTTACTGGCTGTATTTATCCTGGAAGCAGTCTCTGTCTTCTGTGTACTAATTGGATTTTTTAAGGCATTAACGAAATTTCCAGGGTGGCATTCAACCTCGGGGAATTTGACACCTTTTCTTCAGGTGCGTATTGCTTTTGCCCGTTGGCTAGCCCTAGCTCTGGAATTTCAACTGGCAGCTGATATTCTGTCAACAACTGTAGAGCCCTCTTATGAAGATCTGATTAGGCTATCAATTATTGCTGTGGTAAGAACCTTCCTTAATTATTTCTTAGAAAAAGAAATGGCTGAGGGACGGGAATTACAAGCTAAGGATAACCCTGAATCAACTGAATTTACCTAACTCTATTGCTTAGGGCTTGCTAAAATAACTAAGATTTGGGGATGTAACTCTGAAAAAGCTCTTAGCTCTCAGGTTTTAGGAAAATTTACTACGTCATTAACAAATAAACTTAAAACTCAAACAAGAATTTTACAGGCGATCGATTCAATTTGCCTATCCAACTCAAATGAACTTATACTCCTAGTAATATTGGCGTTGCTGAAGGTGTAATGAGTTATTTTCTAAAAAGATACAGCAAATTACTAATAACGCTGGTCATGACCATACTGCTAGTCGTTTCAGATTCGGGAGTCGCGATTCCTCAAGAAGGCACACTATCTGATACATCTCCCAAAGCTGCCCCTGTCATTCTAGATGATGAAAAACTATTTGACATTAGGGTGGGGGTTGAAACCTTTTCCCCAGCAGAACGGGCAAAAGCAGTCAACATTCGCCTTCAGGAAGTTGCCCAAGATCGGTCGATTCAACTCCAGGATATCCAACTTGAAGCAGGCAAAGACATTAGCAAAATTAGCGTAGGAGGTATTCGCATAGTAGGAATTCGGGAAACTGATGCCGCAGCAGCTGCCGTTCCCCGTGAAGAGCTAGCGGCTGAATATCTAAAACGCATTAAATCTGCTATTCAAAATTATCGGCAGGAGCGAAGCCTGCGTCGAAGAGTGCTGAGGGTTGTGTATGCTCTTTTTATAGCAATTGCGATTTATATTTTTTTCAAACGGTTTCCTATTTTTTCGAGGTATATTTTTCCTCGCTTAGAAGCTTGGCGTGAACGTAGTTTAGCCGATAGCCAGGAAACGTCAATCGAAAATCCTTGGGTTGAAGTAGCCGATCTTCTATTAATTGTCGCTAGAATTATTCGACTCAGCTTGTTTGGAGGACTTGCTTATATCTACTCGATCGTTGTGTTAAACTTTTTCCCCGGTACAGAAGATATCGCCATTGCCCTCAGACGTAATTTAGCAAGTCAGCTATCTGAGACTGGTCAAAGTATAGTTGCTTATCTGCCTAATTTGTTTCAAATAGCACTATCGATCTTAATTGCCAACTTTACATTGCGTTTTGCCAAAGTAGCTTTTAGAAGAATCGAAAGAGGAGCCTGGTCGATTCCTGGCTTTTATCAAGATTGGGCTCAGCCGACCTATACTCTGTGTCGTCTAATAATTATTATCTTCACTGCTGTTGTTGTCATCCCTTACCTACCAGGATATGGTTCAGGGGCTTTTAAAGGGCTTTCGCTTTTTGTAGGTTTTTTACTTTCTTTTAACTCTGGCGGGACAATTAATAACGTAATCTCGGGGATAGTTCTTATTTATACTAGAGGTTTTCGGATTGGCGATCGCATCGCGATCGACGACACTGTAGGAACCGTTGTGGAACAATCCCTGCTGGTAATCAGAATCAAAACCATTAAAAATGTTCAAGTCACGATACCCAATAGCATTGTTCTAAGCAAAAAGATTATTAATTACAGTGCCATAGCGCGAGATACTGGTCTGCCCCTTATTTTGAATACTACTATTACTTTGGGATATGACCTGCCCTGGCAAAAAGTAGAGCGAGCATTAATTTCTGCTGCCCAAATCACTCAACACGTCTTAAAAGAACCAAAACCTTTTGTCTGGCAGACCAGTTTGGATGATTATTATGTCAGTTACGAGCTAAATGCTTATATTGAAGATCCAATAAAGTTACCAGCTATTCAGGCAGAACTCCACCAACACATTCAAGACAAATGTAATGAAAACGATATCGAAATTCTTTCTCCCCAATATTCTGCCATACGTGATGGAAACCACACTACTATTCCCCAAAGTTATCTGCCTAAAAACTATGAATCTCCTAACTTTCGTATTTCTGGATCAACTCAGCAGATAAATCCCCCAGACAAACAAAACAATTCTAGTAACGATTGGAATATCAAGAACAGGGAATCTGGTTAGGATTCAATTTCTATTTATAATCATTTGGAGAGCAAGGCAAAAAAGTTAGCTTAGCAACGACCATTTGTTAAAAACATAAACTGTTAAAAAAGTTGAAGAAATATACGTTTTTTTTTTGCTGGGACAATTCTTAGTCCTGGTTTAGTGATAAAGATAGGTAGATATATATAAGCTCGTTTCGATTCAACTTCAAGTCAATATGAGCGTTTGAAACCAGATTTTAAAGAATATTTATTATGACTAATACATTTTACGATCCAAACATTGAATACTATGACAATGGTTATTTAACTGAAGAATCCGTCGAAAAACTGCGTAAAGAGCAATATGCAATCAAAGCCACAGTAGCTTATGAATTTGCCCTCCCTATTGCAGCAATTCAAAAATGGCATCTGGGATTTCTAGAAGACGGTGAATATGGCGACTGGGTATTTTATGACAATCTAGCTCAGAAAATTCCGATTCTCACGGCTAACCAAACTACACCTTACACGGTCACTTACGTCAATTTAGCTGAGTCTTGCTATTATATCGAGATTCCAGCAGGACGCATCGGTGGACTCATCCTTGATATTTATCAACGTCCCCAATCAGACCTGGGTGTGCTGGGACCAGATGAAGGGAAAGGTGGCAAGTATTTGCTGGTGGGACCGAGACAAACCGAACCCGCAGGACATGATGCCCAGTGGGTGATTCACTCCTCATGTAATCTAGTATTTCTTGGTACTCGTATCATAGGTGCTGACGAAGAGACTAGAAACAAACTTCGCCGTCAACACTTTGTCTATAAAGTGGGTAAATCAAAAGAGAATCAGAAGTTCATTCCTGGCTCTGAAAGTCCAAACTGGGTGGGCTGTCAGTCAAAGGGACTGCAATTTTGGCAAGACGTTTATGATGTATTGAAAAATGAACCAGTTGAAGGCATCAATCGGTTTATTCTAACTCTGGTAAGGGATCTGGGAATTACCAAGAGTGGTGGATTTAATCCCAACGAAGAACAACAGGAAATCTTGACTAATGCAGCGATCGAAGGAGATGCGATCGCTATGGTCAACACTTTTTCCAAGAAATCCTACAAGAGCCGTCACTGGTCCGACCGCAACTGGCGTTATATCCTCAATCAATCCCGACTGGATTTGATGCATCCCGACTATTACGAAATCAAGGAAATTGCTTCCTTTACTTACGAGGCTTTTTCAACCTCGAAAGGGCTCCAATAAAACTAGACAAAACTGGACAGGCTTTCTGCTAGTAAGGGTTGTAACCTACTCGTTGAGGGGGACAAATCGCCCT
>JASJDX010000488.1 GCA_030064975.1 Pleurocapsa sp. MO_192.B19 | reverse complement strand
GTTCCAGATTGCATTGTGCGGTAGAGGGTTTACTGATTTTTCTAATAGTCCGATACCTAGCAAGTAGACGACATCTGTTTTTAATACATTATTTTATCATCCTGTCAATGCGTAAGTCCTAGAATTGTTGGCTTAGAAGTAGTTAAACACTCCCAACCAGAATTAATATTATTAGATGTAATGATGCCCGAACTAGATGGGTTCGAAGTTTGTCGCCATCTTAAAGCTAATCTTGCTACCAAAGATATTCCTGTTATTTTTCTCACTGCTCTTTCGGAAACCGTCAATAAGGTAAAAGGTTTTAAAGTCGGCGCAGTTGACTATATTACTCAACCCATCGAACAAGAAGAAATAGTCGCCCGTGTGAAAACTCACCTCAGTTTAACCAGAATGCGTCAACAACTCCAACAGCAGAATCAGGAATTGGAGACAGAAATAGAACGCCGTAAACAGATAGAAAATGAACTACACAAATCTAAAGACTTACTCCAACAAAGCAATGATAATCTCGAACAAATTGTAAGCAAGCGTACTGCCGAACTCGCCGCCTCTAATCAAGACTTAGAACATTTTGCCTACATAGCTTCCCACGATCTACGTACTCCCCTCTACAAAATTAAAATGTGTACCGAGTATCTAGCAGAAGACTGTGGACATTGCTTAGACGAACAGGCAAAAGAATACATGAATCATATTATCAACAGTGTCGATCAGATGCATTTGTTGATTGAAGACTTGCTGGATATATTCTAGAGTTGGCAAAGAGGAACATACAGATGTTTCAAAGACTGCATCATAGTTCTGAATACGAAGGTACGGGTATTGGTTTAGCTATTTGTCACAAAGTAGTTACTAGTTACGGCGGAAAAATCTGGGTAGAATCTCAACTCGGTGAAGGTGCAACATTTTGTTTGACTTTGCCTGGTTAAATCAGTAAAGGAACTCGAGAAAATAAAACAGCCAAAGTTTAGCTTAAAGCTTTAAGCTTTAAGCTAAATATGATCTTAGACGCTAAATTTTTGAAGTAGGATTAAGCAAGTTTTTCAAACTTTTGAGTTGGCATAGACGTAGCAGCACATGAATGCCAAAAAGATAGATCGCTCCGAAAAAAGGAATAAGCAATGATGGACCAATATGCATAGAAAGAAGAAGCAGCAATGATGGACTAATATGCATAGGAATCTCCTAGTTCAACTATTTTGGGATAAGTTTTAAAGCTGCTAAAATTAAACAGCCAAGTTCTTCTAACTTTTTTCCGCAATTTGTCCTTAGCAAAAAGCGATGGGACGGACAGTTTAAAGCTGACAAACCACAGGCAACACCATCTAATGAATTGCGGAAAGACTATGGTGGTTTACAATTTCGATATACTATCTTATTGAAACCTTTATACAAAGAAAATCTGAGTGTTGTACTATGTAGATAGAAGGTTGTTGACTAACCCTGATATCTAGATGACCAGACTCAAACAATCGTTTTCAAGTGATTTACTTCACTCAATAACATAACTATGCTTCAAAGCTAAGAAAAGCTAGAAGCAAAGGGTAAGGTATGTACTATTAGTCAAAAGCTATGTAGTACTAATGTTGGGGGCTAAACAATTTATGAGAGCGTAGCGTACGTACCGTGTAACTAGCGTCGTTAGACGCTCTAAGATTGCTCACTGCGCTCTTCTCAACCCATATTATGGGTCACTGGTCTTCCTGACTTAAGGAGGTAAACCAGTATTGTTTTGCAGAGAGAATACGCTTTGTAAGTCCATGAGGGTATCCTTATAGGAGTTAAGAGATGAGATTGGCTGGACAGACGCAAAGACAGGAGCTAGCCATTTTTGATCGATCTTACCGATCGCAGGTAGTTGATTAACTAACTAACTCACTCACTTCAAAAATAATTAACACATAAATTATTTAACACATACAGAAATATATTTCTGTATAATGTATTTCTATTTTTCAAGTGTAAATACCCAGATTACCCAAACTACTTGACCACATAATGTGGTGGGGTAGTGTTAGCTTTGTGTATATCGACACATTGATTGTTTTTTTATCAGTGTTATCACTTAATAATAAACGCGAGTATTCTACTTTTGCAATAAGTAAAAATACTGGTAATACTTAAGTAAAAATACTGGTAATTTCTCAAGATATAAGGATTAATTGTAATCTAGATTACTAATTTTGATGGTATGGGCGATCGCCAAGCGTCTCCTTCGGATAGTCGCTTTTATGCCACATTTATATACCAGGGCTATTAGGAAGTTGTGCTAAACGTTAAATCTAAGATTCAATCCTTTTCCGCAGTATGTTGTTTATTTAACAATATCAATTACATAGTTATAGTGTGGTTATAATCTTTAAGATTTTATTAATTTTTTATTCATCCATATAAAAACGATAGAAAAAATAACCATCTTTAAAAGGGTGTTCGTCAATAACATGATGAATAATTCCTTTTTCAATAAGTATTTGTCCTATTTCTATGGCTTCTTCCTGTTGATAATTTTGAGTTTCTATTAACCAACATACTGCTTCTGAACCAACAAAACAAGCCGGATAAAAATTGAAATTATAACGACGATCTTTAATATCTAATCCATTATCAGAGCGCATAGTAATAACTAATTTCTCTAAATCTATTTCTGTCAATTTATCTTCAGAAAACTTAAAGAAGTCAGCTGATTTATTATTAATTATTTTAGGTATTTTGTCAGAAAAATCATTGGTTATTTTATTCGGAGGAGGATTGATTCCTTGATAGCTTAACCAAGCTGTTAATAGTTGTTCCAGTCGAGAAGCATTAAAATTAACATCTGTTTGAGGAAAAGGAACTTCGATTTTATAGTAATGAAGACTAGCCGCAATTAAATAATTTAGATCGCTAATAATACGAAATTGTTTTTTAGGTTCTTTAATCCAAACTAAAAGCTCGAAGTCAAGAGAACTATGATTGAATTTTTGGAAGAATACTTGAGGGCGGGGAGTTCGGAGAATCTCAGAATGATTTTTAGCGGCATAAAGTAAAGCTGCTTTAACTTTTCTGAGATCAGAATTATAACTAACTCCAATCGGAATTCTTAGTCGAGAAATTGAGTCTTCATGATTCCAGTTGATTAATTGATTTTCTAGTAATTTAGAGTTAGGAATAATGATAGAAATACGATCTGGAGTTAAAATTTTTGTACTACGAGAACCAATATTTTTAACAGTACCAATCAAATTATTAACTTCAATCAAATCTCCAACTTTAATAGGTCTTTCTAAGGTAATAATTAAACCGCTAATAAAATTATTAGCAATATTTTGTAATCCAAAGCCAATCCCGACACCTAATACACTAGCAGTAATGGCTAATGTGCCAACATCTATCCCCCAACTTTGCCATAAAATAATTAAACCTAGAAAAGTAAAAATATATTGGATAAGTATGGCAATAACATCTTGTATGCTCTGTTCAGCACCAGTACGTTTTAAAATATAAAATCGAAATACCCTCGTAAAGAATCTAACAATAAACCAAGTGGCAACAGTTAAAGCTAATAATAGTAGTAACTCTAAAGAAGAATAAGATTTACTACCAAGATGAATCAAAGGAGAAGTGAGCCAATAACGCCAACTGCGAGTTTGTGGAAATAAATTAGTAATATAAACAAAGGCAAAAATCCAAATTCCTACTTGAATTCCCAGTAAAATAATTTGCCACCAATAGATAACTATTTTATGCCAAGACTTTAACTTGGTTTTTTGATTTAATAACTGAGTAAAATAGCGAGAAATAAATCCTCGAAGAAATTGTAAGCCTAGATGAATTGCCATCAAAGCCACGAAAATTAAAAATGAGCTCAATAAGGCTTTAGTTTGATATGTTTTTGTCCTTTCTTTTTTCGCTTTATTTAATGCTTCTTGAATACGAGGTTTCCAGAAAATTGCTTGGTTATAAGGACTAGCAGCAGAAATAACATCTGCTTGAGTCACTGTTAGTAAGTGCCTTCTGTCAGCAGTATTTTGAAGAGTAATTTCTCGCTCTACTTTAACTAAATCAATAGTTATTTTTTTAGAAAATTTGACTGTATCAATTAAGGCTTGATTTATTTGATCTGCTCTCTCCTTTGCTGGAAATATACCAAAATTGGCAACTTCAAATAAAACTTGACCATCTAAAAGTACTGGAGCTTTACTTTGATTGTTGGTATCAATAGCTTGAGCATACTTTATTGGCTTACCAAGTATTAATACAACAATTAATATTATTGTTAAGGCAATAAGTTTATAATATTTTTGTCTTTTTTTATGCATCAATACTAATTTACTAGGAAAATCACAGATTACTCAAATAGATAACTATTATTAGATGACTATTAGATGACTATCAGGCCAGAGATCGTAAAAAAAGTTGATGGCAACGGGAATCTTTGATAACGATGAATATTTTGATGTCACCGTTGAATATGCCAAAGAAAGCGATGAAAATATTTTAATCTTTATTCAAGTGACAAACCGCAGTAGTGAAGCCGCAACCCTTCATCTACTCCCTACTCTCTGGTTTCGTAATATTTGGTCGTGGGGTTACGATGTAGAAAAGCCTCAATTAAAAATATACGAACAAGCAGAAAATTATAGTGTCATTGAAGCACAACATCCCGACTTAGGTAAGAGATGGCTGTATTGCGCCAATATGGGAGTTAATAGAGCCAACAGCAGTTCGTCTCTACTGTTTACGGAAAACAATACCAATCATCAACGCTTATCCTGTGAAGAAAACGATTCGCCCTATGTTAAAGACGCCTTTCATAAATACGTGGTGGAAGAAAAACAGGATGCAGTTAACCCAGATAACATCGGTACAAAATTTGCAGCGCACTATACTTTAGAAATGGGTGCTGGAGAAACTACGGGTATACAATTAAGACTCTGCGAGCAACCCGATCTTGAAACTCCTTTTGGACAACCATTTAACGATACCTTTCAAGTACGTCAACAAGAAGCCGATGAATTTTACCAGCGTGTTTCCCCTCACCAAAAAAGCTTAGAACTACAAAATGTAGAACGTCAGGCTTTTGCTGGGATGTTATGGAACAAACAATATTATCATTACGTAGTCGATACTTGGTTAGAAGGAGATCCTGCCCAACCTAAACCACCAGAACAACGCCAACAGGGCAAAAATAGTGGTTGGATACATCTCCATACCGATGATGTAATTTCTATGCCCGATAAATGGGAATATCCCTATTTTGCTGCTTGGGATTTAGCTTTTCACATGATTCCTCTAGCGGCGATCGATCCTGACTTTGCCAAAAAACAACTAGAACGCTTAACCCGCGAATGGTATATGCATCCTAATGGACAAATGCCAGCCTACGAATGGGATTTTGATGGGGTAAATCCTCCTGTTCATGCTTGGGCCGTATGGCGAGTATACACCATCGAACAAAAAATGTATGGACGTTCTGATAAAAAGTTTTTAGAAAGGGTATTTCAAAAGCTCTTGCTTAACTTTACCTGGTGGGTAAATCAACACGACGACCAAAATAACAATATCTTTCAAGGTGGTTTTCTCGGTTTAGATAACATCGGTGTCTTTAATCGTGGCGGCAACTTACCAACAGGAGGTAAACTATCCCAATCCGATGGTACTAGCTGGATGGCAATGTACTGTTTAGATTTACTAACTATTGCCCTAGAATTAGCAGAGGATAACGATATCTACGAAGATGTTGCTAGTAAATTCTTTGAACACTTCCTTTATATTGTCGATGCTATGAACCACATGGGTACAAAAGGTAGTGACTTGTGGAATGAGGAGGATGGTTTCTATTACGATGTGTTGCATTTACCCAGTGGGGAAAATATCGATCTCAAAGTGCGATCTATGGTGGGTTTAATTCCTTTATTTGCTGTTACTACTATTGAGCAAAAAACTTTAGACAAACTTCAAGGATTTAATAAGAGAGTTGAATGGTTTATTAATGAACGCCCCCAGCTTAGTCGTAACCTCGCCTGTATGGAAGGATGCGATAGTGATTCTCGTCGTTTACTCGCAGTAGTCAATGAAGATCGTCTGCGTCTGCTGCTGAAAAAAATGCTCGATGAAACTGAATTTTTGAGTGATTACGGTATTCGTTCTGTATCTAAATATCACCAGGAACATCTTTATACTTTTGAAACCAACGATGAGACTTACGAAGTAGCTTATGAACCTGCTGAATCTCCTAGCAAAATGTTTGGTGGTAACTCTAACTGGCGCGGGCCGATCTGGTTTCCTGTAAACTATTTATTGATTGAGTCTTTGCAAAGATTTGATTATTACTATGACGGTGATTTTGAAGTTGAGTGTCCTACAGGTTCGGGTAAGATGATGAATCTCTGGGAAGTAGCATCAGAATTGGAAAGACGTTTAATTAATATATTCTTACCTAAAGAAAACGGAGAAAAACCAGTATTTGGTGATTTTTACAAATTCCAAACTGATGATAATTGGCAAGATTTATTACTATTTAACGAATATTTTCACGGCGATAATGGCGCTGGTTTGGGTGCATCTCACCAGACTGGTTGGACTGGTTTAGTTGCTAAGTTGATTATGCAGAGAAGTGAATATAGTAATTAAGTAGCTCCACTTTATTAAACGTGAAATAGTTAAAATAGGGTTCAGGGTGTGGGGGTTGGGGTGTAGGGAATGCTTGATCTCTGGTTTATTTTACGTTTTTTTAGGTGGAGCTACTTAATAATCAGTTAACTGATAAATGATAAATGATAAATGTCTAAAACTTGCGTCAACAGCGATCGCCCTATTCAAAAAAGCGATCGCCTCAATCTCTAACTACACTAATATCAAAATATAGCAATACGTACTTGTGTATTGTGAGGACGAACGGCTGTTTGCCCCCACCGAAACTATTAACTGAACGTAAGTTCGAAGTTTGGAATTCGGAGTTAGGAGTTATGTTTTTCTTAACGAAACAATCAGGACGTTAGAGATCTAGAAATTAGAAAGTTACGAAATATTTAAGCTTTCTTGGTGCGCGTACATGCGGCGAAACGGACGGGTTCAGCCTGCGGGAAACCCACAGGCAACGTCCTCCCGAATCGCCTTTGTCTAGCTGCGGAGACCGCAGCGGGGTCGTTTATCCCCGAATGGGGGCACCGCTTTTTTCGCTTCGTCGAACTCTTAGGAAACAAATTGTTTCTCTCAGACATAAAGAATTAAATTCG
>JASJDX010000487.1 GCA_030064975.1 Pleurocapsa sp. MO_192.B19 | reverse complement strand
AATCTATCTGTTGGCTTCAAGCCAAAAATTCCGCAGCAATGAGCAGGTTGTCTAATTGAACCACCTCCATCACTCCCCAATTCTAAAGGGGAAAAACCCGCAGCTACCGCTGCTGCACCACCACCCGTACTTCCTCCAGGAATATAGTTGAGATTCCAAGGATTATTAGTTCTGCCAAATACTGAGTTATTTGTTTGATAATCTGCTGCTACTGTCGCACAGTTTGTCTTAGCCATAATGATTGCTCCTGCTGCTCGTAATCTTTCTACAGCGATCGCATCTTGCTCAGGAATATAGTCTTTTAACGCTGGATAACCTGCAGTAGTAAGCAACCCCGCTGTTTCAATTGTGTCTTTAATTGTGATCGGAACACCATGTAAAGCCCCCCAATTTTCTCCTCTAGCCAGAGCTTTATCAGCTTCAATTGCTCTTTTTTTAGCTCTTTCTAGATTTAGAGTCGCGATCGCATTTATCTTGCTGTTATATTTTTCAATCTGTTCTAGATAAGCATTCAAAACTTCCACCGAGGAAATTTCCTTATCGCGAATCATCTGTGCTAGTTGGCTGGCTGTAGCAAATACAATATTCATCTTGATTGGTTGTTTAATGACTTTGTTTATAGAGATGGATGTTGAAAATCGCCAGCTATTTCATCTATTTTTTCGGCGATCGCCAATAATTCCATTTCTCTCCATCTTTTCCCGATAATTTGCATCCCAATAGGTAATCCAGCTTCGCTTTGCCCAATGGGAATTACGACTACAGGATGTCCCGTCAAATTGAATAGCATTGTGTATCCACCGTTAGCGAGAAAATAGGGAACTTTGCGTCCTTCTATTTCGATTACTGCACCTTTGGAACGATGAGTAAATGCAGTTGTCATGGCAACGGGACACAACCAAACATCCCAAGGTTCCAATGCTTTGTCCATCTGAGCAATAAAGCGATCGCGTTGGGTCAAGAGTTCAAAGTATCCCTTAAGAGTTGGGTTCAAAAGCGCAGGTAAAAATTGGCTTAAGTTACTTAAATCCCTTAGTTCTTTATCCCCTTGAGTTGCTTCTCGAAACATAACGGGCAAATTCTTTTTACTAGCATCAAAATCTACTGGTTGTGAATAGACGAAATTTAATGCGGTTAGTCGATCGCAAACTTTAAATGCTGCTGGTAAATCAAATGGTGGAGATGCCCATTGTTCCATTTCTGCACACTCTGGTTTAAGTCGATCGACAGCTATATTAATTGCCGTTTTAATCTCTAAAGCAGGGGTCATTTTATCCCAACTATCTGACCAAACTATTCTTATATCTTGTAAATCTTTTTCGTCAACTGTATCTAAGGGAACAGGTGGAACATCTGGTTGTCGTGGATCTAAACCTACAGTTAAAGATAAACACAATCGTAAATCTTCAATCGAACGGGCAAATGAGCCAACTGTCATTAACTGACGAATACATTTAGGCATTCCTGGTGCTTCGGGAATATGTCCTGCTGTGGATATACGCCGATCTGTTGGTTTGAGGGCATACACGCCACAAAAATGGGCTGGTTGACGAGTTGAACCAGAAGCATCATTACCCAGTTCTAAAGCCGAAAACCCCGCAGCGATCGCAGCTGCACTGCCCCCAGAACTGCCCCCAGGAGTATAATTTAAGTTCCAGGGATTATTAACCTGTCCAAACAGATCGTTAGTACTTTGAAAATCGCTTGCCATTTCAGCAAGATTGGTTTTACCTAAGATAATTGCTCCTGCTAGCCGTAAGCGAGCCACAACTGTTGCATCTTGGGGTGGAATATAATTTTTTAATGGCTTGTAACCTGCGGTAGTAAGCAATCCTGATGTCTCAAAAGTATCTTTAAGAGTAATTGGTACACCGTGTAAAGCTCCCCAATTTTCCTCCTTAGCTAGTGCTTCATCTGCTTCAATGGCTCTTTGTTTTGCTTTTTCTCTATTTAAAGTCGCGATCGCATTTATTTTGCCGTTATGCTTTTCAATCTGTCTTAAATAAGCATTCAAAACTTCAACTGCCGAAACTTCCTGATCCCGAATCATTTGCGCCAGTTGACTTGCTGTAGCAAACACAATATCCATAGCTGACAACCTAATAGAATATATGCAATTAAGTTAATTGTATTAACTAAATAAAAAAAAATGAATTTAACAGGGACACCAATCTCAGAACTTGAGATAGATACAGCTTTAGTCTTCAATTTATTAAAGGAGCAACATCCAGATTTATCACATCTGCCAATTCAATTGTTTGACACTGGTTGGGACAATGCAATATTTCGATTGGGCGATTGCCTTTGTGTAAGACTTCCCCGTCGAAAAGTGGCAGCTACACTTATTGAAAACGAGCAAACATGGCTACCAATAATCGCTGACAGGTTAACAATAACTGTTTCAACTCCTTGTAGGGTTGGTAACCCTACTTCAAACTATCCTTGGCGATGGAGTATATTACCTTGGCTAACTGGGCTAACTGCCGAGCGCGAGAAACCTAATCTAAATCAGGCAAAACTGTTCGCATTATTCTTGCGATCGCTCCATTTACCAGCACCAATTAATGCCCCTTCTAATTTAGTGCGAGGCGTGCCATTAGAACAGCGAAGGTTAGTTATAGAAAAACGAATGCAAAGACTTGAGAGTAAAACTAATCTGATTACTAAAACAATTAAAAATATCTGGAACGAGGCTCTAAATACACCTATTGATCTTGAAGTGAAATGGCTTCATGGAGATCTTCATCCAGGCAATATTCTGGTTAAGAATGGTGTCATTGTTGGTATCATTGATTGGGGTGATATTACTTCGGGAGATGTGGCGACAGATCTTGCTGCTATCTGGATGCTGTTCCCAGATCGAGATGCACGTCAAAAAGCGATCGCCGAGTATTCAATTTCTAGGCAAACACTGCAACGAGCTAAGGGATGGGCAATATATTTTGCGATAACGCTGCTGGATGTAGGATTGATTGATAACCCAAGGCAAGCAATAATAGGAGAAAGAACATTACGTTGTGTTGCCGAAGATGAAACAGATAACCCAACGATTAATGTTTAATGTTCCATAAAAAATGGGTCGTCCAACCAAAGAAAACTCTTTAACTCGACAAGACGTAATTGAAGCAGCGATCGCCTGTATTGAGGAAGAAGGAGCCGACTCCCTTGGTGTTAATCGCGTAGCGCGAGCATTAGGCATCAAACCTCCTGCAATATATAAACACCTTAAAGGCAATGCAGAATTAAAGAAAGCTGTAGCCTTGAATATTTATCGCCGTTTTTTTGCCGAATTTACCATAAAAACAGTAGATATTAAAGATCCTCAGACTTTCTTAAAAGCTGGAGGAATTGCCATTAGAGATTTTGCGCGATCGCATCCTGGGCTGTTTCAAGTAATGATGCAGTTTCAACTACACCCTGACGATCCTGAATCAGCTGAGGTAATCAGAGAATCTCAGAGTTTTTTTAAAGTGCTTTTAGGATCTAAAGACTTAAGCGAAACTCAATTGATAGACATCATGCGAATGGCGAATGCAGCAATCTTCGGATTTATCGCTTTAGAACAGTCTGGATTATTAACCCTACCTCGTTCTACCGAAGATAGTTTTCAAGTAATGCTAGACGCTTTGTTTGTGGCGATCGAACACATCAGAAAAAATTGATATTTTATCTGAATATTAATAAGCAGAGATTCAAACTCAGAAATCTAGCAAACGTGGGCGTAAATAAACCTACTATTGATTCAAGTTGAAACCCGCATAATATCTTACTTGCTACTTGCCCTTCGGGAGGTGCGCATTCCCTTGCTAGGGCAGCATTCCCTTGCGTCTTGCGCCGACGCGGGGTCTGCCCTCTTGCGCCGAACGGCACGGACGTGCCATCGTCATGCTTCGCATGACTTTGCCTGCTTCGCAGGCTGTGGGTCGCACCTCTACTTGCTACTTGCGCACAGCGATACTAGCTTGCTTTAGTAACTGTGCTATATTACTTGAGAAATTACTCTAGCCTAAGATATTTTAATTTTTGATATTCTAGTATCTTATTTACTATTTAGAGTGGCAAAACTATGTTTTATGTTTATATCTATCGATACCATTGGCAGAGATAAAGTGGCATATAACTAGATCAATATGTTAGACAGATAAAGATCTAGCTATTACTAAATGTCTGCTGATAGTCACTTGACTCACAAGTTACCTAAATTCGACTTGGGCAAAACTGATAAAGTAAATACTTTACAAATAGTACTTTAACTAGCAAAAAATCTATGAATACACAAGTGATTACAAAGGAAAAAACCAATACACAAGATTATAAAGTAGCGGACATTTCTCTCGCTGATTGGGGACGCAAAGAAATATCTATTGCTGAAGGTGAAATGCCAGCACTAATGGCAATTCGGGCCAAATATAGTGAGCGTAAACCACTACAAGGTGCGAAAATCATTGGCTGCATTCACATGACAATTCAAACAGCGGTTCTAATTGAAACCCTGAGAGAATTAGGTGCTGAAGTTCGTTGGTCATCTTGTAATATCTTCTCGACACAAGACCATGCTGCTGCTGCTATTGCTGCTGCGGGAATACCTGTATTTGCTTGGAAAGGCGAAACAGAAGAAGAATATATCTGGTGTATTGAGCAAACTTGCCATAACGGAGAAGGCGATCTTTGGGATGCCAATATGATTTTGGATGATGGTGGGGATTTAACTGGTCACATCCATGAAAAGTATCCTGAGATGTTGAACAGTATTCATGGTGTTACAGAAGAAACTACCACTGGAGTTCATCGCCTCTGGGAAATGCTTGAAAAGGGTGAATTGAAAATTCCAGCGATTAACGTTAATGATTCTGTTACTAAAGCTAAAAATGACAACAAATATGGTTGTCGTCATAGTTTAAATGATGCTATTAAACGCGGTCTCGATCACCTAATGGCAGGTAAAAAAGCCTTGGTAATTGGGTATGGTGATGTTGGTAAAGGTTCTGCTGCTTCTCTGCGCCAAGAGGGGATGATCGTCAAAGTTGCAGAAGTCGACCCCATTTGTGCTATGCAAGCCTGTATGGATGGTTTTGAATTAGTTTCTCCCTATATTGATGGCAAAAATGACGGCACAATCAACAGTATCAACAAAGAACTATTAGCATCTATTGATATGGTTGTAACGGCAACTGGTAACTTTAACGTCTGTGACGCTAATATGTTGTCTAGTTTAAAATCAAGTGCAGTAGTTTGTAATATTGGTCACTTTGATAATGAAATAGATACTGCTTTTATGCGTCGGGAATGGCGTTGGGAAGAAGTTAAACCCCAAGTTCATCAAGTATATCGTAGTGACGATCCCCAAGATTTCTTACTGCTCTTGTCTGAAGGTCGTTTGGTAAATTTAGGTAATGCAACGGGACATCCCTCCAGAATTATGGATGGTTCTTTTGCTAACCAAGTACTAGCCCAAATGTTTTTGTTTGAACGTAAGTTTGCGGATAAATCTCCAGAGGAAAAAGCCGCTGCTATCACAGTAGAAGTGTTACCTAAGCATTTGGATGAAGAAGTAGCCCGTTATATGGTTGCAGGATTTGGTGGGGTGATTACCCAATTAACTGAAGATCAAGCTAAGTATATCAATGTACCAGTAGAAGGTCCATTTAAACCTGAAAGCTACAAGTATTAAACTGGAGTTACAGCCAGCCAGGATTAGAGGTTTAGTTTAGTTAATTGCAATTGCTAAGCCTCATTTCAATTAAAATTCTAAGTAAAGGTGGGCAATGCTCACCTTTTATTTTATTTTGGTTTAATAAATTACTTTTTAAACATTTTTAAAATTTACAATGGCGAAACTTTCTGTCGAACTTAACCGTTATTTTTTTGAAGAAGAAAGAGGTGAAAAAGTATCTTTGGGAGATATCTTGGCTTTGGCTGGAGAGCGTATATTTGGTTTTTTGTGGGTAATTTTGGCTTTGCCTTCTGCTTTGCCAGTTCCTGCCCCTGGTTACTCTATTCCATTTGGGATAGCAATGTTTTTCTTGGCAATACAGATGATTATTGGTCGGGATCGCCCCTGGCTACCAGACAAAATGTTAAAAGGTTCAATGAAATTGGAAACAGTGCAAAAGTTTGTCAAAATGGGTATTCCTTGGGTACAAAGAATTGAAAATATTACCAAACCTCGTATCGCCTATCTTTGCACTAGCCTACCAGGTCGAGTTTTAATTGGTTGTGCGATCGCTTTAATGTCAATTTCGATGATGATTCCTATTCCTCTAACTAATACCATTCCCGCGATCGGCATTTTTGTCACGGCTTTTGGTTTATTAGAAGATGATGGTTTAATTTGTATTGCTGGTTTATTTATTTGCTCCTTGGGAGCGACGTTAACCACATCCATATTAGTTTTTGGTGTAGTGGCAGTAGAAAAATTTCTTGATTTAATTAAAGACTCTATAAGTAATTTAGTTTCTTAAAATATCTTTCAGGTTTTGACTTTCAGGTTTTGAGCAAAAATACTGCTTCTTTCCTTTTGCTAAGGAAAATTTGTAAAGATTCAGGTCTGAGCGATCGCCAAGATGGGGGATTGACAAAAAGAAAAAATTGGGTAAATTAGATGAGGAATGAAGTTACCAGAGATACCTACTGACCCAGAAAACCTCAACCAGTTGTCAAAAAGTGAACTGGTACAACTCATCATTTCTCAACAAAAAATTATTGAAGAGTTAAAGCAAGAAATAGAAAAGCTCAAGGTTAGTCGTGACCTCGATAGTCAAACCTCATCTAAACCACCATCAACAGATCTACTGAAGAAATCAGAAAAACAATCAATAGAAACTAAAGAACAACAAAAGCCTAAAAGAAAACCAGGTGGTCAACCAGGACATCCTGGAAAAACCCGAAAAGGATTCGACCGTATCGAGCGCTGTGTTTTACTACGTCCAGAGAAATGTTCTCATTGTCAGAGTAAAATATTTGAAGATTCTTCGTTTAAAGTAGAAACGCAACAAGTTGCTCAATGGTGGTATTTTTTAGACCACCCTGAAGTTCCTCCTGATAATAATCTGGCAGAACGTTCTTTAAGATTGGCAGTTACTAAACGGAAAGTAAGTGGTGGTTCAAGATCTATGAAAAGATTTGAACAAGAGTGCCAATTTACTGAGTGTGGTGCAGACTTGTCGTCGTCAAAAACGTTCTGTAATTAATTTCTTTGAACAAGCTTTAATGGCGACAGTAGGAGC
>JASJDX010000046.1 GCA_030064975.1 Pleurocapsa sp. MO_192.B19 | reverse complement strand
TTTAACGTCAGTTCGATGAAACTAGAAATTTCGTAATTCATAACTTGAGAGATGCTTGCATTCCTTATTATTTCGTTGTCAATTGTAACTCCGTTGCGTAGCTTTTCGCGTTCGCCTAGCGGAGGGGCTGTGTGCGTCACCTGCGGGCGCACTTTATAAGCCCCGTTTTCTGAAGGAAATAGCGAATACTCCGTAGCGTAGCGTCTCGCGCAGCGAGTACTCCATTCGCGGTTGCGGAGCAAGTCGTTAGACTCAGCGTGCCCGTAGGGCATACTTCGAACTCCAAACTCCAAACTCCAAACTCCGAACTCCGAACTCCGAACTCGAACTCCAAACTCCGTTCGCGGTTGCGGAGCAAGTCGTTAGACTCAGCGTGCCCGTAGGGCATACTCCGAACTCCGAACTCCTTGCCTCACGTTGTTTTAGATTCTACAATTACTTATGTCTGCTCCTCCTATTCAATGGTATCCAGGTCATATTGCCAAAGCCGAAAGACAACTCAAAGAACAGCTGAAGCGCGTTGATGTCGTGTTAGAAATACTTGATGCGAGAATTCCTCTAGCTTCCCATCATCCTCAGATTGACAACTGGATTGGTACTAAGCCGCGCATTATCGTTTTGAACCGCATGGATATGATTCCTGAATCAACCAGACAAAATTGGTTGAAGTGGTTTCAACTACGAGAAAAACAACCATACTTTACTAACGCTAAACAAGGAAAAGGGATCAAAGCGATTAAAAGTGCTGCTCAAAAAACAGGAGTGGCAATGAATCAACGTCGGCGCGATCGCGGAATGCGTCCTCGTCCAGTTCGTGCAGTGGTAATTGGCTTGCCGAATGTAGGTAAATCTGCTTTGATTAACCGCTTAGTGGGTAAAAAAGTTGTAGTGAGTGAGCGTCGTGCGGGGGTAACTCGTCAGTTACGCTGGGTCAGAATTTCCGATGAAATTGAACTGCTTGATGCCCCTGGAGTAATTCCCTGGAGACTAGAAAATCAGCAAGATGCAGCAAAATTAGCTATTTGTGAGGATATTGGTCAGGCTTCCTATGATAATCAAATTGTAGCAGCAGTAGCAGTAGATTTATTGGTGGAATTAAACTTTAGCCAGGTATTAAAATCCCGCTTGAATCTAGACCCCACAGGAATGACAGGAGAAGCCTTTATTCAGGAAGTTGGCGATCGCCTATACAAAGGAGATAAAGAACGAGTCGCTCGCCAAATACTGTATGATTTTCGTACAGGAAATATGGGACAAATTCCTCTAGAACTTCCAACTTTATAAGTAGTAAGTAGGGTAGGGGCGGGGCGTATAAACTCCGCGAGTAAGGCTTTAGCCGCAACTGACCCACGGAGACAGCCCCTTGCGAAGGGTGGTTCGCCCCTACAGGAGTAGCAAGTAGCAAGTGTTTGGGAATGAAAAAAGGTGATTTAAAGTAGTGAAGTATAGACGGTTTTTCTTGTTGCTATTATTAGTTTTTTGGGTGGTATTTACGCCGATGGCTCAGGCGGAGATGTGTCGCGATCGCGATGGTCATCAGGTGTGTATTCTGCAACTGAAGCGCAGTGCTAAAAATTATTGGGAATATCGGGCAAAAGTAAGTATTGATGGACAAAAACAATGGGCAAAAGAAATATACAACTGTCGCGATCGCACTCTAACTCGTAAGGGTAAATATCCCATTCCTTTTAAATCTAATAGCCCAGGAGAACTCGTCTGTAGTTTATTTCAAAAATAATTAAATTTGCTACAAGAATTTAGTATTTTCCTCATCCTTTATCCTTCATCCTTTATCCCTTCATAGTGTATGCTTCCTCAAAGAGTTAGTAATAACACAAAATAAATGTCAATTAATAACAATAAAATTAAAACAGATAAAATCCAAGTAGGTAAATTTCAGTGGTTTTATCGTCAGATCGAAATAACAAGCGATCGCACTCCCGTGCTTTTTTTACATGGTTTACCGTCTCATAGCTATACTTGGCGACAAATTATGTCTGTCTTAGCTGATGAAGAAATTCCTAGTATTGCTCCAGATTGGATTGGATGCGGATTTTCTGATAAACCTAATCAACGAGATTTTTCCTATACTCCCGAAGCATTTGTGACCAGCTTAAGGGAATTAGTTGCAGCTTTAAAATTAGAAAAATTTTATTTGGTTGTGCAAGGATTTTTAGGTTCAGTTGGTTTACAGTATGCTCTCCAAAATTCTGCTCAAATCGAAGGATTAATTATTCTCAATACCCCTATTGCTCCCAATACGAAACTTCCTTGGCTGATGAAACAATTAAGCCTTCCGTTTGTCGGAGACATGATGACCCAAGATCCTTTATTAGTCGATCGTACTATGGAGAAAGGCAGTGGTTTTGTGATTGCCGATAAAGACTTAGATGTATTGCGTAAACCCTTCTTGCAAAGTTCTGCTGTAGGTAGATCTTTAATGGCTATTCTCAAAAAATTGCAGTTAGATCAAACCATGAAAGAAATTGAAACTGGTTTGAGTCAATGGTCAAAACCTACTCTAATTATTTGGGGTACAGCCGATAGTTGGTTAGATGTTGCCGATGCGAAAAAACTCGCTGATGCCAACTCAGACATTACCCTAGTAGAATTGCCCGAAGCTAAACATTATCCTCAAGAACACTGGGCATCAGATATCGCCACAGAAATTTTGCAGTTTTTTCGCCGTAAAATTTTTTAAAGATGCAAGTTTCCTGAGAAAATTAAACCAAAGTAACAAAGTTTGTTTTGAGCAAGATGAAAATTTTTCGACCTATTCTTTCTTTAATATTAGTTTTAGCTACAACTCTTTTAGTTAGCTGTAGTGGCCCTAATGCTTCTGCACCACCAACCTATACCCCCGAAAAACTAGAGAAAATCAAGACTTACCGTATTCCTTTAGACGTTGCTCGTCAGAGAATTCCTGAACTGGGTAAGTATATTAATAATGAAGATTGGGCAAATGCCGATAATTTTTTGCACGGTCCTCTGGGTTTAATCAGACGAGACTTAACTTATCTGTCTAACGCTTTATTGCCTGACGAACAAGAACCAGCTTTAAATGTAGCTAAAGATATTTTTAAGCATCTGGAAAATATTGATGCTGCTGTTGACGAAAGAAATTATACTGTAGCAATCAACCAGTATAAAGAAGCTGTGTCTGATTTTGATTCCTATGCAAGCTTAATTCCTGAGACTAAAAAGCCAGTAGATCAAGCCGAAAGAGCAATGGAAGAAGCGGAAAACACCTTTGCAGGTGTAAAAGCAGAAGTTGAAGAAACTATTGAGCAAGTTACTCCAGAGTTTGAGAGTGAGGATGCATAAGACAAACTAATAAGGATTTAGTATTGCTGATTTGAGGGTGGAGTAAACAGGGAGGACGTATCTCACCAATCAATTTACTTTTATACTTTAATTCAGCAATACCATAATTTTTAAGATTAAAATTTCGATTTCACTTGAATACTAAAAAGACAGCGAGCGCCATAGGAAACAAGTGCTAATTGCTTACCTAGGTGTTTAGAAAACAATTTATAAATTTAGCATTTAAAAATACTGCAATCAAAAGATTAACTGTCATACTTTACTCCAACATAAATCAATTATGCGGTTTGACATTATCTTGTTCTAAAACTAATATTTCTGCCTTTAAGCGCTCAATTTTAGTAATAATCTGTCGTTTTCTCTGATTATCTTTAATATAACCTAAAACACTAGACCAAGCTCGAATCTGAGCTTGTTTGAGTTCTATTTCGTTAGTTGATTCTAAAGCTGCTTCTAGATCTTTGATAGTTAAACCTTTAGGATGAGAGCTTTCTGTCAAAGCTGCCCACTTAGCTGCCATTTTATAAGATTTTATAGCCGCTTTTTTATCTCCTAAAAATAATAATTCATCTAAACCTTTAGAAGTCCAGAGTAATGCAGCTTGTTCTGATTCAGGATCTACTGATTCTAAAACTTGTTCCATCAAAGTAATGGTTTTTTCTGGATCACCAGCATACATAGAATTAGCGATTGAAAGTCTTAAATGAGCCTGAACAAAATAGGGATCAATATTACTTATAGTTTCAAAATAATCAGGAATTAATTTATAACCAATAGTCTCTCTAGCATTTTTGTCTCCGAAATACTGAACAAAATTTAAATATGACCAATCAGCTTTGAGGTTATCAAAGCTGAGGGATGGAGTTTGTCTTTGAAATTTGATTAGTCTTGCTTGCTCTTCTTCTTGACTGAGATAATTAGCCTGATTTAGTTTTTGTGCTGACTTTTTATATTCTTGACTTTGTAAAGTTACAATTCCCGCTAAACAAATAAAAGGAGCAAGTGTGGGTAAAAATTTAGTAATTTTTGTAGTTAGAGCAAGAGACATATCTGATTAATATAAAATTAGATAGTATTCAGTATTTTTTCTTAAAAGATTACACTTAATACTATCATTCACTTTATTAATAGCAACCTCTACTTTTTTAGAATGAGTTACCCAAAAAATATTCAAAGTCTTATATTTCTTGAAAAATCAACGCTTCTAGATTGAATAGCAAAAGCCATACTAATTTATAGTTCATTAAAACTTTATTTTTTCTCAGTAAAAACCCTTGAAAATCGACAAATAATCTCAAAATAATTACTGCTGAAAAATAAAATATTTTGCGCTTAAAAAGCGCGATCCCTAACTAATACTAAAAACTTATTGCTTTAAGATATCGAACTAAAAACTTTATCAACCCTAAGTTTAGTAAGTCAGCCTCAATATAAATTCTTGGTTCTATTTTTTCGTCTATTTTGTAACAAATGAGTCATATAATGAGAAGTTATTTTGGTATATTAAGTAAACTATGGCAAGTGATAAAACATCCGCGAACTCTACGGATCGCCAAAAGCGAATTAGAGAACATCTAGCAAAAAGTTCTGGTGGCGAAATAAACTTTCAACGTTCTCCTCAAAACTATAATCCTGACAATAAATCTTCTATGGTATCCAGTAGCAAAAAAAGCCGCCTGGAACATATAGAACGCAGTAAGGGAAACTACAATCTTAATTCTGGTAATCAGCAAGAAAGTCAAAGTAGAATAATGAACCATATTCGTCTTACTAGAGGTTGACAACTAACCCTGTTGAAATATTGCATTAACATCCTCCCAGTAGCCTAGCTGGGGGTTTCTTCAAGCGTCGCACATTAGGATAGATTCTTTATTTAACCAGCTACCTTCCATCGGCATAGCCAAATAGCCCAGGGTCTTCTTTTGGAAGAAAAGATAAAACTATTGTCTGGGATTAATGACAACTTAAAACTTTGGGATTGTAGTCAAATACTATATATAGAGTATTTTCTATCTTACTAATACTAAATGGGGATTGAAGATATAAGATAATCTAGCGATCGCCAGATTAAGAAAAAGCATCCAAACTAGATTAGCCAAAGGCTTAAGAAAAGCTATACACTAATAAAAACAAGGAATTGAGACTTTTAAAAACAAGAAATTGACAAAATCTAAATTAGCTTAATTTGTCATCAATGATTGTCTAGAGAAAGTTATGGGGTTAGGTAATATACCTAAATATCAATAGCTCTCTCTTTTTCTTTTGTTGCAAATTATTGATTTTAACAAATATTACGAATTGTGAGCAAACAGCACTTCATAAAGATTTTGTACCGACTTTGTCACTATTCAAATCCCATACTATAAAATGTATCTTACTTTACATTTTTACGGATACAGGTCATCAAATTAGAGGTCATCAAATGAATATTTTAGTTGTTGTAGACGTTCCCTCCCGTTGGCTCAAGCTGGCTCAGTTTTTGAGATCTGCTCACTATAGTCCCCGTCTGGCTGAGAACACAATCGAAGCGATTAATCTTTTCCCAGAGGTCGATCTGATAATGGTTGATGCAGAACTTTCTTCGGGAGGAGTTGAACTTTGCCGTGAACTCCGCTGCCGTGGCTATTGTCGCCCCCTCATTGTGATGGCGTTGGAATCACTTGATGATGTACGGCTGTCTGGGGCGGATGACTGGCTCGAATTTCCTTTCTATGGTCCAGAGGTATTACTTAAAGTAGAATTGTTACTTACTCGGTACCAAATGTGGACTACGCAGACAATGCCCAGATTCTGTGGATCGTTCTGCGACATTTTCCCTGCTCTAGACTCGGATCAGCCGCTTGAAGATAGAGTTAAGCAAAGATTCGATAAATAGACTTCCATTTACTGCGCTTTTGGGTTGAGTAGAACACACCGCAAGTTTAGTTATTTTTATTCCCTACTTTTTACTCTCTACTCCCTACTCCCTACTCCCTAAATAAATCAATCTAGTCCACCCAATTGAAAATTGCGCTGACATATGAAAATTCAACATATCATCATATGAGCGCGATCCATAAGGCTAGACAAAGCGTAATCGATTTTTGGTAGCAGTTAAGCAACTCTAAAATTTCCTATTTCTCGCCAATTACAAAAAAAGTCGTAATATCATTCCAAATACCCCGATCGCTCGCTAAAGCTTCTAATTCAGCCTTATATTCAGTCTTTGCCTGTTCTAATTTCTGAGATTCTAACTGTAGTAAAGGACGACAATGGGGGTGTTGTAGACTAACATCCCAAGTCTTACTTGCTGATGATTCTAAATTTATATAGCTACCGTATTGTTCGGTTGTAAGCTGAATATTTTTATATCCTGCTGCTTGAAGCAGAGAACGACACTTTGTTTCAGTTCCCGTTAAATCACTCATGATTATATTAATGCCGTAGCGTCTGGCTACTTTTTGTAACACAACCCCATGAACAAAAGCAGTGTCGGCGAAAACACACAAGCCTAACTTTCCTCCTGGTACAAGAAAACTACGCCACAAACGTAAATCAGAGGGAACATCTGTAAATAGAGGAAGTGCTGAACAACACAAAATGCGCTCCCAGCTATTTTCAGCAAAGTCGAGTGTTTCTACATCTGCAAGCTTTAGTTTAATAATGTCATTTAATTTTGCTGCATTTATTTTTTGCTGAGCAACAGAAAGTAACCCTGGAGAGATATCTATTCCAATTACTTGACCAGATGAACCAACTTGTTTAGCAGCTTCTATCGCTACCATTCCTGTTCCCGTAGCCAAATCTACAACTTTTTGCCCACTTCTAATATCAGCACATTCGACTAAGCGACAAGCTAGCTTAAAATGCCAGTTCTCCTCTCCTGCGCGATCGTAACTGTCTTTACGGCGATCGTATATCGCAGCAATTTCTTGCTTAAATTCATCAAGCTGAATTTGGTTCATCGGTAGTGATTAGTTAAACTTCATGTTAAACATAGGTTGATCTTTAGATGTCCAGGTATGTCTGAGTAGTTTTCTCAACTTGGGGCTAAAATTTTTAACTATTTCCCATTGACAGTCAAATAAATTATTTTCCAGAGGATGAATATATTGAGGTGTATAATTTCCCAGTAAAGATACTCTAGGGCGATCGCTGCTATTAACAGAAGTATCGTGCCAACAAAGTCCGTGAGAAATAATTGCTGTTCCTGCTGTGCCCGTAATTTTTTCCGCAGTTTGTTCAAACTTTTTTAGATCTGGTTTGGTGGCTAAATTTTGTGTTGCAGCAGCAAACAAAGGCGCGCCATTATCGCCAGTAAAATCTTCCATCATCCAAATAATCTGTATTTCTAAAATCGGATATTTGGGGAAGGGAGAAGGCATCGCCCAATATGGATAATCTACATGAACACCCATTCTTTGCGCCCCTGGGTGAAGAATATGAGCCGAAAATCCGCCTAAAATGATATCTTCTCCCAAAATTGCTTCAATAATCGATATTATTAGCCTATCTTGTACTAATTTGGCGAAAATTTCTCCTTTATAAATTAAGCCATAAAGTCTTTCTTTTGCTCCTTGAACAATTAATTTATTGTTTTGTCTTTCCTGTTTAGCAAGTTTTAGGATTAAATTCCTAGCTGTTGTTGCTTCTTGGCGACTCAAAAGATCGGGGAGTACAACATAACCTTTACCCTGAATAATTTCTTCAGTTAATTCAGCAATTTCCATTTTGGTTAAAACTTCTAATTTAGGTTCTTTCCATGTCCTCAATAGATTTCGGCACATCCGCAGTAAGAATGTCATGTCCATCAGTCGTTACTAATAGATCATCTTCAATCCGAATGCCAATTCCCTTCCAATTATCGGGAATTTCTGGCTGTCCTTCGGCTGGCTTGATGTGGGGAGAAATATAAATCCCTGGTTCAACTGTAACTATGTGTCCTGGTTGTAAATTCTGCCAAGTTTCTTCATTGTGTTTGTATACTCCTACATCATGGACATCTAGCCCTAACCAATGTCCTGTGCGGTGCATATAAAAAGGCTTATATTTTTCTTCTTTGATAATTTCTTCCAAGTCTCCTTGGAGTAATCCTAAGTCCAGTAAACCCTGGACAATTACACAGACAGCTATATCGTGAAACTCATTATAAGGCTTGCCTGGCTGAACTTCAGCGATCGCTTGTAACTGGGCTTCTAAGACAATCTCATACAAAGCTTTTTGTTCGGGGGTAAACTTGCCACCTACGGGAAAAGTCCGGGTAATATCGCCGTTATAGTAACCGTAGGAACAACCAGCATCAATTAACAACAACTCATTATCTTGCATCTGACGGTTATTTTCTATGTAATGGAGAATGCAAGCATTTTCCCCTGATGCCACGATTGAAGGATAAGCAATTCCTATTCCTCCTTCTTTACGGAAAATATGCTCAATTTCTGCTTGTACTTGATATTCATAGACTCCTGGTTGGGCAAATTCCCGGGCGCGATTATGTGCCATTGCTGAAATTTTAGTCGCTTGACGCATCATCGCTATTTCACCAGGACTTTTAACTAACCGCATCGGAAATGTAAGAGGGCGAGTATCTTCAATTGCCAGAGGAACTCTACCGCGTTTTTGATAACCTTGCATCAGTCTTTGCCAGTGAGAGATTACAGTATTGTTAAAACTTTCATCCCTACCTAAATGATAGTAAATGCGATCGGCATTAATTAGATACTGGGGTAATTTCTCATTTAATTCCTCAATGGGATAGGCTTCATCGGCGCCATAGATCTCTTTTGCTGCTTCCACGCCGCAACGATAACCCGTCCAGGTTTCTTTTTCTGGATCTTTAGGCTGAACAAATAAAATATACTGATGTTCTGCGTGATGGGGTGCAAATACCGCAACGGCTTCTGGTTCATTAAACCCCGTTAAATAGTAAAAGCTACTTTCCTGACGATAAGTATACTCAACATCATTGTGCATAGTTGCTAGTGGCGCACTATGGAAAATCGCTGTACCTTCACCAATCTTGGACATTAATTCTTGCTGACGTTGGCGGTATTCTTTTTTTTCAATCCCCATTCTGTTTTAATTTCCCAGCACTGTAAACAAACTTAATATAGTTTATTATGCAGCAAAAATTATTGTCGTGTCGTTGTATCTTTATTTTTATAAATACAGTGCCTTAAAATATTTTTTAATCACTCTTTTTTCTGACGACTCAAAAATTTTAATAAAGTCAAACTAGTTAATAACCAAAAATAGCCAAAAATATAACCCGCTAATATATCTGTCGCCCAATGAGCATTCACATATATACTACCAAAACCAACTAGCAAGATAAATATTGTGGCTAAGCCATAAATATATTTAGCAAATTTTGGATATCGCGCAGCTAATATAAAAGACAAATAAAAGTAAAAAACCAAATTTCCAGCTGCATGACCACTAGGAAAACTGTCATAACTCAAATCTTCTACTAATCTTGGCTTAGGAGGGCGACGGCGGTCAAATAAAGGTTTAAGAATTTCATCGACAAGTATTATAATACCTAAGGTTGCAAAAACTAGTGCTTTAGCTTCTTGCCAATAGCGTTTACGAATCAAAATTATTAGTGCCATCAAAACTATAAAACCAGTAATATAAGCCCCACCAATTTGATAAATAATTTTAAAAAAAATATCAAAGATAAAATTTCTTTTTTCTGGTAAACTTAGTAAGATTATTGAATCAATTTCAGGATAAAGTTTGTTAAATATTTGATGGCAAAGTTTACCAAAAGGAATCAATAAAAGCAATATAAGATAAAAGTTTATTTTGCTAATTCTTTGATAATTATTCATTGCTATGATAATTTCTGTAATGCTTGAAAAAAGCAGAAAACAAATTTTTATCTTACAACTTAATATGCGATCTTAATGTTTTATATCTAGTTTTAATCAAAAAATTCCCAAAATGGAAATTAAAGCCAAAACTATTGATGCCAAAGGAATTAAATATTCTCTTGTCGAAGGCGATAAGCCTAACGGCATGGCTTCGCAACGCGAAATTGCTAGAGCTTATCTTTACATTATGCATAACGCTCTTCATCAAGAGCCATTTGGTTTACTTGAAGATGTTTATGTTACTGAAAACAAGAGAGGTAAAGGCTTGGGAACACAATTAGTTCAACAAGTTATTCAAGCTGCCAAAGAACAAGGTTGCTACAAACTGATTGCCACTAGTAGAAAATCTCGTTCTCAAGTTTACCAAATGTACAATAGATTGGGTTTCCAAGAACGAGGTTTAGAATTTCGGCTTGATTTTTAATCTTGCCAATTTAATTTATGATAAAAGACTAACCCTATAAAAACTTACTAATCTTTTTACTAATCTTTCGGCTATGATGAAGCATACTATTTCTGTCTTGGTAGAAGACGAAGCAGGAGTTTTAACACGTATTGCAGGATTATTTGCCCGTCGCGGTTTTAATATTGAAAGTCTAGCAGTAGGCCCTGCTGAACAAGTAGGGATCTCGCGTATTACTATGGTTGTACCTGGAGACGACAAAGTTGTTGAACAACTAATTAAACAACTCTACAAATTAATTAGTGTCTTAAAAGTACAAGATATCAGCCAGCAGCCCTGTGTAGAGAGAGAATTAATGCTGATTAAAGTCAATGCTACTGCTTCTAATCGGGCGGAAGTGATTCAGTTAACTCAAATTTTTCGCGCTCGAATTGTCGATCTTTCAGAAGAAGCTTTAACGATTGAAGTTGTAGGCGATCCGGGGAAAATTGTGGCAATTATTCAAATGCTAAACAAATTCGGCATTCGTGAGATTGCTCGTACTGGTAAAATTGCTCTAATTAGAGAATCTAGGGTTAATACAGAATACCTCAAGTCTTTAGAAGCTAAAGTTACTCTGTAGAAATATTAGTTTACTTAGAAATAGATTTCAGTAATAAATTTGATTTAGCTGGAATAAAATTTTGTTCTACTAAGATTTGATAAAGGTTAATTTCGGTTTCTATAAGACAAGCATGACCACTTTGAGGTAATACCGTCATGTGTGCATTTGGTAAAAGATCGACTAGTTTTTTAGCTTCTTCTACTGAAGGTAATAAGCTATCTGCTGCCCCTGCAATAATTAAACTGGAGATAGTTAAATTACATAATTGCTCATCAGTGACTTGAAAATCTCTAAGAAGAGACAAACGCCAACTAACTACCTGAGGGGGTAAAGATTTCATACTTTCCACTAAACTATGGCGATCGCAATCATCAATTCTGTTTAATTGAGCCAAAAAAGGCAACAATCCCGCAGCAGAATATCGATGTACCCAAGTTGGTAGCCAGGGGATGATATCTGCCCCCAAACCTAAAATAGGTACTTGATTAGAAGAAGAAGCAGGATTTACTAAAATCAGTTTTTTAATCAGAGATGGTGCAGCTAAAGCGGTTTTTAATGCCAAGCAACCACCAAAGGATTCCCCACATAGATATACTTCTTGATTTGTCTTACAGGTTAATTCTGATTCAATCAGTTTTACAGTGTCTCTAGCTAAATCCTGCCAAGTACTAGAGTTGTCACTGCGAATCGATAGACAACGTAAATCAAAACAAGCAGCTAAATTATCCGCCTGAGTTTGAAATAATCTACCTGTGCCATCCATACCAGGTAAATAAACAAATAAAGGAGCATCCCGATCGACTTTTGGGGGATCAATAAAGTCCACACTGGATTCAAAATTCATAAGTATGTAAACAAAAAAAATTAAACTTAAAATTACTTAATATTAATATTGTCTTATATTTCATTCCTCAGATAGATTTAAATGCTTTTTTCTTTATATTTGGGACAAATTCAGCCCTCATCCTGTTAATAACACCCTTCAATTAACAATTCTGTGATTTGACTCTGGCAATATTGGGTTAAATCTCTGGCTAGTTTTTTAGCCTGTTTTCCTTTATATTCCTGCTTTTTAGCCCGATCGATCAAATAGGGGCGACCGATCAACACCTTGACACGGTGGTAAACCAACATAGGATGTGAGCCTTGACGCTCAAAAAAAGGTTCATCTCGATCAAACTGTTTGAGCCAACGAATCGGAATAGTGGGGTAGGTAGTTTCCGCTAAAGATGCGATCGCCACTGGTAAAACTGCCAAATTAGTCACAGGGACTTTCCATGCCAAATGAGCAAAGCCACGTTGAAATTCTCCGATCTCATAAGGAGATGTCGGTTCAATCATGGGTTTTGTTCCTTCTGGAAATAAACCTACCCATTGTCTAGAAGTCAAAAAATTACTAGCTTGTCTAAAAAACTGTTGCTGTCTTTGATTGGTGTTAGCCAGAGGAAAGCAACCTAAGGAGTTAATGACCTCTCTGATTACGGGGGTTTGACCCATATAATGATGACAGGCAATTCGTAACGAATAGGGTAGAGTTTGAATTAAAATTGGTGCGTCTAAAAAACTACGATGATTGCTGACAACTATTGTGGGAATATCTTGGGGAATGCGATTGGTATAAGACAGAGTTAAGTTAAGGTTAACTGCTGATATTAAAGACTGAGCGATCAAACGAGGTGTAAAAGATAACATTTAAAGATATTGTCAGCTTAATTCAGCAAAATTAGCTAATAGCTTACTTAGATTGTTAAATAAGTATTATCTCTAGTATGAAGCAATGCTTAACAATTAACAAAAGTTTCCTGTTTTTTCCGAGTCAGGAGCTATATTGAAGCTGAAATCAATAATTCCCGCTTGATTTGTTTTTTTTCGCCAACTTTGTTAACGAAATCGAAAATTTATTAAGTATTTTACCTAACGTTAATGTAAAACCTGGTTGTAATTAATACTATTTAGGTGGAGTTCTCCAATCTGATAGCTCAACCAAAGTTCTTTAATTTATTAGAATATCTCTCATAGAGAAATAAAAATAGATTGTGACGCAATCAGCGTCACTTTATAGAATATTGCCATCGAACCCGAAAGGGTATGAAATCTATACCTTTTTAGTTTGAGCAATATGATCGCTAATTTAAATGAATAATTCTGACCATAACCATAAATTTGCTTTAACTACTCCCCTTTATTACGTTAATGGTGTACCTCACATTGGTAGTGCCTACACTACTATTGTGGCAGATGCCGCAGCTAGATTTCAGCGTTTACAGGGTAAATCTGTCTTATTGATTACGGGGACAGATGAACACGGACAAAAAATACAGCGTACCGCTGCTGAACAAGGTTTAGAACCCCAAGTTCATTGCGATCGCATTGTTGATAGCTTTAAATCCCTCTGGGACAAACTAAATATTAAATACGATCGTTTCAGTCGCACTACTGCACCTAATCATCAGGCAATTGTCAATGAGTTTTTTGAACGTGTCTGGAAACAAGGAGATATTTATCTAGATCGTCAACAGGGTTGGTACTGTGTTTCCTGCGAAGAATTTAAGGAAGAACGAGAATTAATTGAAGATCATCACTGCGCTATTCACACTAATAAACCAGCAGAATGGCGTGATGAAGAAAATTATTTTTTTCGTCTTTCTAAATATCAGCAGCAGCTAGAAGAACTCTATGAGTCTCAACCAGATTTTATTCAACCAGCCAGCCGACGCAACGAAGTTATCAACTTTGTCCAACAGGGTTTAAAGGACTTCTCCATTTCCCGCGTTAATTTGGACTGGGGTTTTCCCATCCCTACTGATGAGAAACACACCATCTATGTCTGGTTTGATGCACTTTTGGGCTATGTAACTGCTTTACTTGAACCTGACCAGAAGCCCACTTTAGACAATGCCTTATCTCAGTGGTGGCCGATCGATCTTCACTTAATTGGTAAAGATATATTGCGATTCCATGCGGTTTACTGGCCAGCTATGTTAGCTTCTGCTGGTTTGCCTTTACCAAAAAAAGTGTTTGGTCATGGTTTTTTAACCAAAGACGGACTCAAAATGGGTAAGACTTTGGGAAATACCATTGATCCCTTTGATTTAGTCGATAGATATGGTGCAGACGCTGTACGCTATTACTTCCTTAAAGAGATTGAATTAGGTAAAGATGGCGATTTTAACGAAACTCGTTTTATTAATGTGCTTAATGCCGATCTAGCTAATGACCTGGGTAATTTGCTCAATCGAACTTTGGGAATGTTGAAAAAATATTGTCAAGGTAACACCCCGCAATTAACCAGTGAAAACTATAGTTCAGACCATCCACTTAAAAGTATTGGTATGGACTTAGGCGATCGTGTTATCCAAGCATCTGAAAATCTTCAATTTAGTCAAGCTTGTGAAGAAATTTTAACTCTAGTGCGCTCTTGCAACAAATATATTGATGATAGTGCGCCCTGGAGTTTGTTTAAACAAGACAAACAAGCTGAAGTAGAAGAAATTTTATACGCTGTACTAGAATCTGTCCGCTTATCTGCTTATCTTTTATCTCCTATTATCCCAGATCTTAGCAATAAAATTTATCAGCAATTGGGGTTTGACTGGGATTTTAATCAAGATGAGCGATACAAAGCAAGAGAAGATTTTCTTTGGCACTCAAAGTGGGGCAAACTATCAACCAATAAGACTTTGGGTAAGGCTATCCCCATATTTTCTAAGCTGGAATTACCTCCAGAAGATTAAATTATGGCTAGTTTTTTAGCTCAGTCAAGTTTTTTTTTGGTATAAATCTACTAAATTACAAGACAACTCAAAGTTACACTGCTTTTGTAACAGTTGAGCAGACCTATCACAAATTTAAAGTTCATTTATTATCTGCTCTAACGGTCAAAATTTGAAAAGCTTTGTCGTCGCCTATAAAACTAGAATACTTGGTTTGGCTGCTTTGGTGGTCAACGTTACACCGCCGTCCCCATTCGAGGATAAATAAAACGACGGTGCCTGCGGTGACTGGTGTTCCTCGGTCAATACTAACAAAACCTCTAGGAAAGATTTTACAAGAAGCCGACCTAGTATCATCGTTTCAAATTGAATCTGCACTACAAGATAAAATTCAACACCCTGATTT
>JASJDX010000045.1 GCA_030064975.1 Pleurocapsa sp. MO_192.B19 | reverse complement strand
TACTGCGCTTTTCATATGAGTAGACCACGATAACCAAATTTTAAAATAGCTATTAGCTATTAGCTATTAGCTACGAACTAGCTAATTAGAAATGTAGTCTATTCAACTGAAAACGGCTGTAAGATTAGAAGCGGTTAGTTTGATAACCTGCAAAAGTGTTTCTATTTTTACGCGGTCTGGCTTTGTCTACCTTGATATCGCGTCCCATCCATTCTGCTCCATCTAAAGTTTTAATAGCTAATTCTTCGTTAGCTTCGGATTCCATTTCGACAAATGCAAATCCTCGAACGCGACCTGTTTCGCGATCTGTGGGAATATAGACTCGTTGAACATTTCCATACTCGTTGAAGACTTCATGTAAGTCTTCTTTATTGATTTCGTAAGCTAAGTTACCTACATAAATTGACATATTTACTGTCCTCTCAATGATTGTTGTGTTTAGAGAGACAAGATTAATTATTAGAAAAGAAATAGCTCAATACTTGACGGAAAAACCTTCGATACTGAATACAAACCTTATCATTAAACTTGATACTCGTTGTTAAGCTTAACACTTTTATTCAAATTTCACCAATAGGGTAAGGTAATGCACATATCTTAAATTATCTCTAGTAATTCTAATAATTCTGTTTCACTTAGTTGGGAAATACCTAGTTTTTCGGCTTTGGCTAATTTGGAACCTGCATTTTCTCCTAGTAGTAAATAGTCGGTTTTTTTACTAATTGAACCCGTTACTTTTCCTCCAGCTTGTTCTATGATTTTTTTAGCTTCATTTCTCTTGAGAGTAGGTAGTGTTCCTGTGATTACGAAAGTTTTTCCTGTTAAGACTTGATTAGGTTTATTTTTAACAGCATCAGAGGTTTCAATTGAAGCAGATAACTGTAATCCTCTTGCTTGTAAATGTTGTATCAAAGCTTTGTTATCAGGTACTCTCACCCATTCAAACACAGACTGGGCAATTTCTTCACCGATGCCATAAACTGCTTCAATGGATTCAAAAGATGCTTGAGCTAATTCTTCTATAGTCGGAAAATTTTCGGCTAATATTTTGGCATTAACACTACCGACATAACGTATTCCTAAACCATATAAAATTCTGTCATAGGTTTGGCTTTTAGAAGCTGCGATCGCTTTAACCAAATTCTCAGCTGATTTTGTTCCCATGCGTTCCAAATTGGCAATTTGTTCTACGGTTAGAGAATATAAATCGGCAACAGATGTAACTAAATTATTTTCAATTAACAAGATGGCAATTCTTTCCCCTAATCCCCGAATATCTAAAGCATTACGGGAAGCCCAATGAATAATACTTCCCCGTAAAATTGCAGGACATGAACTATTTACGCAACGGGTAACAGCTTCATTTTCGGGACGAATCAAAGTTGAATCGCATTCTGGGCAATTAGTTGGCATCTGATAGGGAACAGTACCAGTCGGACGCAGTTCGGTTAAAACCCTGACAACTTCAGGTATTATTTCCCCTGCCTTGCGGATAATTACCGTATCACCAACGCGAATATCTAATTCGGAAACGCGATCGCTATTATGTAGAGTTGCTCTTTGTACTGTTGTCCCTGCTAGCTGCACGGGTTGCATAATTGCCATGGGCGTAATAGCACCAGTACGACCCACATTAACGATAATATCTTTAACAATTGTAGGGGATTCCTCCGCAGGATATTTAAGAGCGATCGCCCAACGAGGAAATTTCTGTGTAAACCCTAGAGTTTGTTGCAGTTCGAGATCGTTAAGTTTTACTACAACACCATCAGTCATGTAGGGTAAGTTTTTTCTCTTTGTATCCCATGCCTGAAAATATGTTTCCACCTCTGCTAGAGAATCACATAGTTTACGGTTGGGGTTAACCAGAAATCCCATTTGCTGTAGCTTTTCTAAGGATTGCCACTGAGATTCAATTCCTTCATCTTTTGCGCCATCAATGTGTAAGGTATAAGCGAAGAAGTTTAATTTACGCTCTCGCACAATTTTAGAATCTAGTTGCCGAAGTGTACCTGCAGCCGCATTACGAGGATTAGCAAACAAAGCTTCTCCTGACTCGGCTCGTTCTTGATTAATTGCTTCAAATACATCTAGAGGTAAAAATGCTTCTCCTCTAACTTCTACTCTTTCTGGAGGATGATCTAAATTCAGCTTTAGGGGAATGGTGCGAATGGTACGAATATTTTGGGTAATTTCTTCTCCTGTAACTCCATCACCACGGGTTGCGCCTCTAACTAAAATACCCTTTTCATAAGTTAAAGCGATCGCGCTACCGTCTATTTTTAATTCACAGACATAGGTAAATTCTGGAAGATCATCTGCTTGTTTTTGCCATCGAGTTTCCCACTTGGTTAATTCTTCAGAATTAAAAGCATTTTCTAAACTGTAAAGGGGTATATTGTGCTTTACTGAAGTAAATTGGGACGATGGCTTGTCTCCCACCCGTTGCGTTGGACTATCAGGGGTAATTAATTCAGGATATTCTGTCTCCAACTCTTGTAACTGACGATACAGTCGATCGTATACCACATCTTCCATAATAGGATTGTCTAAAACATAATAGGCATATCCCGCTTTTTGAAGTTGTTCTCTTAGTTGAACAACTTTTTGTTTTATTTCTGGAGTTGCAGTCATAAAGCTATCTTTTTTGATTTGAGAAAGTTATGGGTGATGCTTAAGTCACTAATACCGCCGTGCGGAAGTAATAAGTAATAAGTAAGTAATGTAAGCTGCTCGACATCTAGTTTGTCATAAAGTTTCAATCTACATAAGGGATTGAGCGTCAGAATTATGCAAGTTAAATGTGGATCGACTTAGTAGGATTTATAGGCTTTTTGGGAATTTCAACAGTCAATTATATAAATCTCTAAAATATATACGAGTGATTAGTAAAAAAAGACAGGTAAATAGTAACAAAATTGCATATCCAGCCATAAATTCATAACTAAAAGTATAGATTTTTAACTTGTTAGTTAAAGCCCAAAACCCCATGATAATTATTCCAGCAGCATAATAACTTAATATAAATGAAGTAGAACGCTCAAACTCAACGATTTTTCCAGATTCTTCTCTGTCATTCAATTTACTTACAGGAATTGTTACTTGAGCGAATAACAATCCTATTAACAATAGTTTAGGAATCTGATCGAGGTAAAATGGTATTTCTTGAGGATTTGAACATAGTTTAATAACGATTAAAGCCAAGAAAATAAGAGAAATAATTGAATCAAGCATAATAAACTAATTGTTTTTTGTAAAAATTATGTCTAAATTTAGATTGCCCATTCATTAGTAACCCTCTTCTGTCACTTTCCGAGATAGATCCTTACAGTGAGTGGATTACAGCCATTTTCGAGCTTTGAGTTTTTATTATTATAAAAAAATAGAGCAATCCTTTTCTCTATAAAGGCTCTAGGATTTAGAAATGATAAAAGTTTTCGGAGTCTGACAGAAGAGGGATATAAGCTATTTGAGCCTCTGGAAATATTTTGGAAAGTGAGCGAGTAAATTCATCCGTTCTTCAAATTGCTTGACCTTTAAGACGGTATCTATACTGAGATTATACTCACGTCTAGCAGAGAAAATTAGCCAAAAAATTAGCAAAAAAAAAGTGCGTCCTGTACGAAACGCACCCATCAAGATTGGTAAATAATAATGAATATCTAGTCTTAAATTTATTATTTCACAGCTTTTTTAAAATTATGTTTTGTTTATAGTATCTTGTTCCAATAGTGTTGATCTTCATCTCAGCTTTAAAAAACTCTGATTTATAACACTTTTCTGAAGTAAAACGTAAAACGTAAATGGGTTGATATTCTAAAATAAGAACAATTTAATAACCTAAATATTGGTTTTTTTCAATGACTGTTATTGTATCCCAACCCAAAATAGGCTTGGCTTCCCGTTTCGTAAACGGAGTTTTAGGGATCAAACCCTTAGCCAACTTTGCCAAAACCCGCGCCCGTAACATGATGATTAAGCGTGCTGAGGCTATTGGTGTACCTTGGCGAGAAAATGTCAAACAATTAAGCGATCGCAATTGGGATGCAGAATTAGCCGCAGTTCAAAACCCAGAACTTAAATATCCTGATTATTACACTACCTCTTTTCATGCTTACGAGGAGGGCAATCTTAGCTGGAAAGCTGCTTGGGAAGTAGAATCTGCTGCCCGTGCTGTCCACGCCAAAATTTGGTCTCAAGGAGATGTCAGTGGCGATCCGATGCTGCGCCAAAGCTATCATCAAGCTATTCAAGAGCAATTAGCTATTACACCAGCAAGCATTCTCGATTTAGGATGTGGGGTAGGAATGAGTACCTTTGCCCTACAAGAAATTTATCCCCAAGCCCAAGTTACAGGAGTCGATCTGTCTCCTTACTTTTTAGCAGTGGCTCAATATCGAGCGCAACAAAGTCAACAAAATATTAATTGGGTTCATGGTGCAGCCGAATCTACAGGCTTGCCCGATGCTAGCTTCGATCTGGTTTCTGCTTGTTTAATGTTTCACGAATTACCCAGCACTGCGGCTCAAGCTATTATTACCGAAGCCCGTCGTCTATTACGCCCTGGAGGTTATCTTGCCATTATGGATATGAATCCCCAGTCGGAAATCTTTCTCAAGATGCCGCCCTACATCTTAACCCTACTTAAAAGCACTGAACCCTATTTAGATCAGTATTTTACTTTAGATATGGAACAGGTATCCACAGAGGCAGGTTTTACCACTCCTAGTATTACTGTTAATAGTCCCAGACATCGGGCGATCATTGCTAGAGTAGTTTAGTTTAATTAGCTGGAAGTATTTAATCGGCGAGAAACTGTTGAAGATACTGTGGTTGATAGCCGTGAGTAATCATTGAACGCAAACATACTGCTTCAATATCCATAATTTGTTCTAAGGTAAGTTCTTGTTTCCAGCTATCAACCTCACCACGACGGAAAAAATTAGGTCGAGTATCAAAAAAGGGATTATGTTGGGGAAAATCAGCTTTGGTACGGTCTAAATCTGATGCCGATACTTGAGGTACAAGGTTATTTAACTGGTCTTTGGTGTAGTTTAATTCTAAAAAACTGGCAATATTGAGTAAGACTGCGGACTGATCTGCTTTCATGTCCTCATAACGCACTTCGAGAAATCTTTCTTGGAGTAAAGCGGCGGCGCGATCGCGTTTTTCCATGCCCCTAGCCCACCGTATAGCTAGGTTTAAGTGGTTTTTCTCTGCCCCAATCCAACTCCACTGTTCTTGCTTTAGGGCCAAGTTAGAGGCGACTACTGCCCGAGGATCGCGAAGAACATGAATAAAATATGCCTGGGGATATAAACGATTAAGCAGAGGAACAAAACTAAGGTTATCGGGAGTTTTTTCTAAAATAATTGAGGCTTGGGGATTAAATTCTAGAAATTTAGCCAAAATGCGCTCGCTAAAAACTTTTAAACAGTCATAAAAATCAGCTTCGTTTAAAATTGCCTTCAGTCCATCGGGGGCTGGTTGTTGCTTTTCATTATGCCAAGAGTTAACTAGATGTTTGAGATAGCCATCTACTAAATGAGTTTCTCGCACTGTGGCAATTTCTGGCAAAGTTGCCAACATTCCTTGTAGCCAAGATGTCCCCGAACGAGGTAAGGCAATAATAAATACAGTCTTCAACTACTTTGTACTCCTATGTTCTAATTCCTAAGTATGATACAAAGAATCTTGATAAAGTTTTCGTTCTTGATGAGTTTCTAGAGTACAGTCAGAACGAGGATAGGCAACACAGGTGACAGAATAACCTTGAGCTACTTCCTCTAAACTAAAAAATTTTTGTTCACTTTGGTCAACTTCTCCTGCGATAATCTTGGCCACGCAGACAGAACATTCCCCCTGCAAACATCCCCCAGGCTCAGACACCAGAATGAGTACTGGCAACTGGTAGGCTCTCAAGCTGTACAAAATATCGTGCAGCGTATAGATAGAGCATATCAGCTATTTTTCCAACACCATAACAAAGGGGTAAGACCGCCAAACTTTAGAAAGAGAATAAAGTACAAATCATTCACACTCAAACAAGCTGGCTACAAATTTTTAGCTGGCAATCAATTGAGAATTGGTAAGCGTGTTTTCAAGTTCTGGAAAAGCCGAGAGATTGAAGGGAAGATTAAAACTGTCACAATCAAACGTAACCCGCTAGGAGAGCTATTTCTGTTTGTAGTGACCGACTATGTAGACCAAATATCAGCAATCATGACGGGTAACAGCGCAGGTTTTGATTTTGGGCTAAAAGTTTTTCTCAGTTGTTCGGATTCTACAAACATTCAATCACCGCTGTATCTGGCACAGTCACTCAAACAGCTACGAATAGCTGGTCGCAAGCATTCTACTAAGAAACGAGGTTCAAACGGCAAAGAAAAAGCCAGACAAAACTTGGTCAGAGTACATGAACAAGTAGTTAACCGTCGCTCTGACTGGTTTTGGAAGTTGGCACATCAGCTAACCGATAAGTTTGACTATCTGTTTTTTGAAACTCTCAACCTCAAGGGAATGCAGCGTTTATGGGGCAGAAAAATAGGTGACTTAGCATTGGCTGAGTTTCTTAAGATCTTAGAGTTGGTAGCTGAAAAAAAGAGCAAAATAGTCAGCTATATCGACCGTTGGTATCCTTCCACCAAAACCTGTTTTGAGTGCAATTTTGTAATCGATAAGCTTGGCTTGAACGAACGCTATTGGATTTGTCCAAGTTGCTCTACCAAACATGGGCGAGACTCAAATGCCAGCCGAGTAATTCAAAAGGTTGGGGCTTCAACCTTGGGGCTAGGTGACGTAAGCCGTCAGATAGGCGCAGTTGCTGTCTGAACCCCGAATCCCATCGGCTTATAGCCGTGGGAGTGGGTCAAAAATCTTCTTTGATTTTCTGGATAATACTTCTTTTGATTAAAGGCACTTGGAAACCAACCCCACCTTCTTGGTTGTACTCTAAAATTTCCTTTTGGACTAGTTTGCGCCAAATTTTACGATCTTCTGAAGTTGGTTTAGCTTCTTGAATCAAATTTTTAATAGATTCTCTTTGCCTTGAATTTAGGCTTTCATACCAAAATTCATTAAAATATAGACTACCAGCAACTAAAGCTTGAGGAATGATGCTCTCAACATCTTTGGCAGTAACTTTAATATTGAGGACGTTTCGACGATGCTTTCTATTTAAATAGTCTACTAATTCAGAACAAAGCAACTGTACCAAAAAAGGTTGACAGCGTGTCCAATAAATAATTTTTTCTACGGCTTCTGGAAGATAAATATTAGGGAAGTCAGGAACAGGATGAGTGATTAATTCTTCGGCTTCAGGCTTTTCTAAATAAGTCAAACGAACGTAACGGGTACTGATAAGATAATCACTCCAATAGTTTTCCATTTCATCTAAAGTGTGAGAACCGGTAAACAGCAGTATCCAAGAGGCGCGATCTTGAATGACATGGCGCAGAAAGTTAAGCGGTGCGAGAGAATTGGTAGTAGCAACTACTTCTTCAAGACGCTCAAATTCATCCAGACAAAGTAAAAATCTTTTTCCTGGTGCAGTTTGTTCGATAGTTGTTAACCAGTCACGTAAAGTAGGAAAGGGGTCAGCTTGTAGTTCTTCTCGATCGGGAGGAGATAAATTTAGATTACGGGAAGTTTTGGCAGAGTCAATAATTTGTTCCACTAGTGATTCAACTACTCCCCCAAGCGTAATCGCATCAGCAATTCCCTGAACATCTACTCGTAAAGAAATAAAATCTCTTCCTACTTTTTGGGGTAAATATTTGAGAGTAGAAGTTTTCCCTGTACGTCTATTTCCATAGAGCAATAAGGTGGGTGGAGGAGACATTGAAGCAATATTTTCAATTTCCCGAAATAGGTCGTGACGACCTTTAAAGCGATTTTGAGCTGTTTCGGGATCCAAAGATACCCCTGCAATGTAAACTTGAGGAATTTCTTGAGCATAACGGGTTTGTGCTTGTAAGTTGCCTCGTGCAGTTTCGAGAATACTTAACCATTGTTCAGCAATGTTACTAGAAACATTAGCAATGTAGGGATTTTTAATCAATGCATTGCTCTTTTGTATCTGACTCAAAGATTTAATCGTCTGTTTTAGTATTTCTATCTGGCGATAAACCGAGGTTAATATGCTTATGGAGTGGACGCTATGACTAATATCGAGGAACTGGGGAAATATTGTCCTAATTTCGGCAGGGTAAGGAGAAGAAATCCAAGCTAACTCCTCAGTAATATCAATAATATCGCCTAAAGTATGACAACGTTCTAGGGTATCTAGGACAATATTAACTATGCTTTTGGTAGCAGCTGATTGTTGATTAGTCGAGTTAGTCAGGTAATTGATAGTTTGACGAACTGCGTTAGGTTTTTCGTGGTATGCCTCTACTAGTATGCTGGACATAAAAGGTAGAGGTAAATGAATTAGTTGATCAAAATAGGGGGGCAAATAACGCATTTTTGATGCTAATCTACCCTTGGGTGTGAATAGAAATAGAAAACACATCCAAAAAAATTCAGGCAACCAAAAATAGACTCGTAATACTGCTAATATACACACCACACCAGATATGACACCATATCCTGTATGTGATACTAAACTCCAGCCTATGCCCCATAGTACACCAAGGAATATATTCCAAAAGACATTTTCCCAGACTACACTTAAGGCGGTTCCCCAGGCTATACTCCACCCTATAATCCAGGCTATACTCCAATCTACACTTAATAATACACACAGTATTATACTTAAGGTTATACCCAAAGCTACACTTGATATTACACCCCAGGCTGTACTTAATAATATACTCAAGGCTACAGCTAAGGCTATGTCAGATACTACACTGTTGAGGAATTGAATAACAACTAGGGTCAACATTCCCAGGGAGATTAAAAAATAGAGTTTTTCGTCAAAAAAACGATAAATTAATCGGGATATAATCTGACCGATAATCCAACCCGTCAAAAATATTTCGCTTGTATACCAAGCAAAAGATTCTTGAGTTATAGCAGTATAAATAAGACCTAATAGCAAAATAGCTAATTGGGGGGTAATTGCGGTTAGGAAAAAAACTTGATCTGCGTAGCGACGTAAAGACTTATTATGAGGAAACTGCTTCAGTTTAAGATAAGGATTATCATCAGGTTTTAAGTCAGGATGAATATTTTGCAACCATCGCTTTAAAGTGTAGGGTTTGAAATAAATCCAGTATAAAAGACGAACACATTCAAGAATATAATTCCACAAGCTGAACATTAAGCTATTATCCTAAACCTAAAACGTTTTTTACGGCTTTTATTACAAATTTCTCAAATAATATTTTTAAGACAGCTAAAATTAAAATTACGATAATAAATACTCCTGTAACCCAACCAGCTAAATCATCTAGAGTAGTACTGATAAATTTAACAACTTGACCTAATTTTACAGGTAAACACTAAAGTACCTCTTTCAAAAACAATCAAAACAATAAATTAAAATTTAGAAAGTCATAAAAGAGGGTGAGAGGTATCTCACAAGGGTAGGTTTTTAATATAGGAGAGAGTACACACTTGAATTAAGTAGAAAATTCTCCCAAATATGTAATCGAGTATACAGGAAATTAATAAAAAAATCTCCCCATCTCCCCATCTCCCCGTCTCCCCATCAACCAAAACCATCAAATGTAAAAAGTCTACCCTTGTAAGATGAGAGGTATCCGCTAAATAAATCCGGGTACCAGGAAAAATAAGAAGCTACGAAGATAACTGCAATAACTAATATGGGTAGATTGTTTTTATCGATCGACTCCTTGAATCACTGGAGTAATTTCACCATCGTTAAATGGTGTAGGATTACCCCGAAAATTAAAATCACTAATTCGCAAACTAAATGAACCAATTTCTAACACTGGGTTATAGCGCAGAGTAATGTTATGAGTGCGACGACTATATTCAAGCAGATAGTCAGTACTAATGTCATCGTTATCGTTTAAATCTAGGGAAGTCTGAAATCCAAGACGAATTGGACCATAAATTTGCTGAGTAATACCCACAGAAAGAGTTTGACGATCTACTAGGCGATCAAACAAAAAGGGAGATTCATCCCCGCGAATATTCTGAGAGTAACTCAGTCTAAATCCTGTATAGTCAAGCCAAGAACGAGAAAAATGTCCTAGTTGTCCTTGAATGCCGATGTCTCCTTGTAAAGATAGTTGAGTATCACCGTTGCTATAGAAACTGCTTATTCCTGAAACCCCTGTAAATAAGTCCAGGTAAGGAACTACAGGAACAGGAGTATAGCGTAATCCTTGGTCTTTGGTAGCAGGTAAAGCTTCTCCTGACCAAATTGAGAAGCTTTTGTTGAGAAATATCGCCCCTTGGTAGCGAGTTAGGTTAATGCGATCGTTCTCTCTTTCTGCTGCTAACAAATCTGGGCGATCGCTGTCGGCATTGATGTTTTGAATTGAGCCTTGATAAGTTAGATTAATCCCAGTTTTGGCGATCGCCATATTAGGTGAAGTTCCTACTACACCAATACTGTTGAACACTGTTTGAAAACCTAAAGAACCATTAAACAGGCGATCGCGGAAATTATATTCTATCCCTAAGGAGTAGGGATTATCTAGCTTACCTACTTGCTGCTGTATTCTAGCCTTGGCACGCAAATTATCTTCTAAATCGCCAAAATCAACACTAGTTAAGGAAAAATTGGTTGCTGCACTCGTCCTAGCTGTCAATACTGTATTAAAACTGCTTTTTAAGCCAAATGATTCTGAATTAAATACTCCTCCTTGATCTGATTCACTCCCAAAAGAGTCAGGAAACAAAGCTTGCTGCAAAAAATATTGAGGAGTAATTTCCCAGCTAACTCGATCGCCATTAATAATATTAAAGCTACGCTCAATAAATAAACCTCCTCTTTCTTCCCCGTCAAAGGCAAAATTAAATAGCCCTGGTTGACGAGGACGACCATCAAAGACAAATGTACTAACTAAAAGGGGTAAAGTCAAGCTATCGTCAATTACCAAACGAGATTTAGTAGTGGTTAATTTATTAGTTAAAGAATCAAGCTGTTCAAAAGTCGCTGTATTAGCTCGTAATTCTAGTTCAGGTGGAGAAAAAGGATCGTTGGTTAGACGCAGATTTTTCGCTGACCAAGTTTTAGCTTCAAAATCCACCCTGTCTGCTTGAAATCGGAGACGGTTAATTCTGCCACCAGTGAGATTATTACCATCTAATAGATTTAGATCTCTAGTACTGCCTATAGTCGCACCAATTCCTTCTCCTGCGGTAACGTCTGTCAAGGGTTGGTTATTAGTTAGACGATCGCTCAAAGCTCGATCTAAAATTGTTTGTTCTGGTGCTAATTCTTGTCCCAAATCTGTATCTTGATTTAGGCTAGGTTGAAAAATTTCTCCTCCCGCATCAAAAATAACTCCCCGATCTGTAACTAGATAATATTCAATTTTTTCTCCTCGTAGAACTTGTTCTCCCCTTTTGAGAACAACATTCCCCTGAGCTACAGCAACGCGATCGCTTAAGTTGACTTCCAGGCGATCGCTTGTCGTTACAGATTCAGCAAAGCGCATCACCACATTCCCTGCCGCAGTGATTACTTGTCTTTGTTCGTCGTATTCTTGGCGATCGGCAATTACCTCTACTACTTCAATTTGGTCAATGGGAATCGATGGCTCAAATTCTGCATCTGTAGTAGGTATTGTGAACTCTCTGACCTCTCCTTGACGCTCTTGAGTAATTAAATAAGTTTGAGATTTAAAAGTAATTGCCGAATTTTTCTGTGGTAATGTTTTTGACTTATTTGATACTAAAATTACAGTCTCATTACCTTGTGGTAACTCTGAAGCTAACAAGGGTAGTTGAGGTAAATATGTACATAAAGCTATTCCAGCGAAATACCTCAAAAAATCAACCATAAACTACTTTTGGCAATAATTTTTCAGTAGTATAACTCTTCTCGTGCTGCAAATTGTCCTAACTGCATTAAATTAAGTACAATCAGCAGATCTATCAATGCATAGTTTTGGTATTTGTGATCTGGATATTGGCGATTTTTAACAAAACTTAATACAATGAACGAGAAGATGTTTGAGTATATGTGCCTAAAAAAATGGAAAGTATCCAGATTCCTTGGCTAACCGCCACTATTGTCTTACCTTTGATAGCTTCAATGGCTATCCCCCTCATTCCCGACAAAGACGGTAAAACCGTTAGATGGTATGCCTTATTGGTGGGATTAGCCAATCTAACCCTAATGGTGTCTGGATTTTGGGAAAATTATCAGCTTAACGCTACTGAGTTTCAGCTACAAGAAACATATTCTTGGATTCCCCAGTTAGGTTTAAACTGGTCAGTTGGAGTCGATGGTTTATCTATGCCATTAATTCTACTATCTGGTTTAATTACCACTCTAGCAATTTTAGCTTCTTGGAAAGTAAAATATAAGCCAAAACTGTATTATTGCTTAATCTTAGTTTTATATAGTGCGCAAATTGGTGTGTTTGCAGCTCAAGACTTGTTGCTTTTCTTCCTGATGTGGGAAATAGAATTAGTACCAGTTTATTTGTTAATTTCTATTTGGGGTGGCTCAAAACGTCTTTACGCAGCTACTAAATTTATTCTCTATACAGCCTTAGCATCCATATTTATTTTAGTAGTAGGTCTAGCTTTAGCTTTCTATGGCGACAATATCACTTTTAATATTGCTGAACTTGGTCTTAAAGACTACCCTTTATCTCTGGAATTATTAGCCTATGTTGGATTTTTAATTGCTTTTGGTGTCAAACTACCAATTTTTCCTTTACATACTTGGCTACCCGATGCCCATAGTCAAGCATCGACACCCATTTCCATGATATTAGCTGGTGTGCTGCTTAAAATGGGAGGATATGGCTTAATTAGGCTTAATCTTGAGGTTTTACCTCATGCTCATGTCAAATTTGCTCCTCTATTAGTAATTCTAGGCGTAATCAATATCGTTTACGGTGCATTTACCGCCTTTGGGCAAACTAATCTCAAACGCCGACTAGCTTCTTCTTCAATTTCCCACATGGGTTTTGTCTTAATTGGTATTGCTTCGTTCACAGATTTAGGCTTAAATGGCGCAGTACTACAAATGCTTTCTCATGGTTTAATTGCTGCTGCTCTATTTTTCCTTTCGGGTACTACTTACGATCGCACTCACACCCTAATGATGGACGAAATGGGTGGTATGGCTCAAAAAATGCCCAAAATATTCGCCATGTTTACTTCTGGTTCAATGGCTTCTTTGGCTTTACCTGGCATGAGTGGTTTTATCGGCGAGTTAACTGTATTTCTCGGAATTGCTACCAGCGATGTTTATAGTCAAACATTTAAAGTTGGGATTATTTTCTTGACTGCTGTAGGTTTAATTTTGACTCCGATTTATCTTCTTTCTATGTTGCGCCAAGTATTTTATGGAGAAACTAATCCCAGTCTTAAAATCGATCGTTTCCAAGCTGATGCTCAACCCCGCGAAATTTTCATCACCACCTGTTTATTACTGCCGATCATTGGTATTGGCTTGTGTCCCAAGTTAGCTACTAGCAGTTACGATGTTAAAACTATGGAAGTTGCCTCCAAAGCTCGCTCTGCTTTACCCGTAATCATACAACGGCAACCTGCTGACAACTATAGTCTTGTTTCTTCTTTGTCATCGTCAGCTCTGTTAGGGGAGACTAGAGCTTTAACTGCCCCTCAAATACCATAATTAGAAGACAATTTTTTATAGGCACTTATCAACAATAAGGCTATTGGCTTCACGCTTCACGCTACTGGAACATCTAGCGTAGTTAAAGCTGATAGCCTTATTGAATTTTTAGATATTTTTGCTTAACTTCCTAAAAATAACTGGTGAAAAATTTACCGAACCAGCAGACTATACGCTAGCTGCAATTACAAATATTTGTAACGAAACTCATAAATTAAGCTATCTCTCTAGAAGTTAATTATATGTGAACTGTTTATTTAAATTTAGTAAATGCCAACTTTGATATACGAACAAACGACTACATTATTTAATTTTGGGGATGAAATACCTAAAGCTTCAGACTATATGTGGTTAATTATTGATGGTGTCGTTAAAACCTATACTGTCGGTGAATTGGGTGGATTAATTACTTTAGGATTTTGGGGACCACAAGATCTCGTAGGCAAGTCTCTGTCTTATGTTGACCCTTATTTAATTAAGTGTCTTAGTGATGTTAGAGCGATCGCTGTTACTCATTCTCACTGGGGAAATTTCTCGAAAGAATTGTTATATCACGCACAGCAAACACAACAATTAACGTATATTGTGCGCAAGACAAGAATAGCCAAGCGTTTGTGGTTTTTATTAAACTGGTTAGCTAGTAAGTTCGGACGGCGAATCAAACAAGGACAACTAATTGACTTTAAATTGACTCATCAAGAATTAGCTGAGGCGATTGGTACAACTAGAATTACAGTAACTAAAATATTAAATCAGTTTGAACGAGAAGGTTTAATTCTACGACCAAAAACTAAATGTATCATTTTGAAAGGATGAGGGATGAAGGATAAGGATAGATCTAAATTATGGATTCATTGTGAGGTAATAAAAAAAAGGCTATCTTACAAGTTCAGAAGAAAGCCTTAATTTAATTTCAGAAGGTTAGTTAAAAGCTAAGAGCTTTTAACTTTTTATTTTATTAGTAATTAACTTTATTAGTAATCAAAGTCACCAGCACCACCGCCAGCAGCGCCTTTATCTTTTTCTGGCTTATCTACCACAATACACTCGGTAGTTAGTACCATTCCTGCAATAGAGGCAGCGTTTTGTAATGCAGAACGAGTTACTTTGGCAGGGTCAACAATACCAGCGTCAAACATATTAACAAATTCGTTGGTCGCCGCATTGTAACCAATACTAAGATCCTTTTCTTTAACTCTTTCAGCAACTACCGCACCGTTTTGACCGGCGTTTTCGGCAATTCTTTTCAAAGGTGCAGTTAAAGCACGAGCCACAATAGTAGCACCAGTTAAAGCCTCGTTCTTGAGGTTAGCATTAGCCCATTCTTCTAAACCAGGAGCTAGATGACCCAGAGTAGCTCCACCACCAGGGACAATTCCTTCTTCTACCGCAGCTTTAGTAGCGTTGATCGCATCTTCTAGGCGCAATTTACGGTCTTTCATTTCAGTTTCGGTAGCAGCACCAACTTTAATCACTGCTACACCACCAGAAAGTTTAGCTAGACGCTCCTGTAATTTTTCTTGGTCGTAAGAAGAGTCGCTAGCTTCTATTTGACGACGAATTTGCTGACAGCGTTTTTTGACTGC
>JASJDX010000486.1 GCA_030064975.1 Pleurocapsa sp. MO_192.B19 | reverse complement strand
TTTCCATCATGATAAATCTCTACAGCCTGCACTAGATATATCCCCCCTAGAATATTTGGAAAGTTTGTACCACAAGTACTTTTTAAAGAAATCAACTATTATATTTAATCGAAATAAACCAAATTTAGTCAAAATCAGAGATTTACCTTGTGGTAGAAATTGTGGTAGAAGTGTGGTACAAAACTGCAAGTTTCTACCACAAATTGTCTACAAGTATTGCAGGGATTGAATTACGTAGCAAAAAAGTTTCTACCACAAATTTGATATTTATACTTGTTTTTGCGCAGGTTCTGGGCTGAAGGTCTGATTTCCCTCACTTTCTTCCATTTCTTCTCTTGGCGCTCGAGATCACATGATGTGTGATGATGATGGAGAGTTACCAGCGATGGGCCCACTGATATCGATGATGATGAGGGTTTACCAGCGATGGACCCACATCAGAACTATTAAAAAAAGACACAAAGCATGCGCCTTGCGCCTAATTTATATCGTCATTAGATTGATGTTCTCGACTATTACCTATTCATCCAGAAAATAAACTTTCTTATGACCCACTCCATCAATACGTTTGTTCCCATATTTAAACCCTAATTTATTTACGAGTACATTATGGATTTTTCCTCCAATAACCTTCTCTGCGCGTTGACTGGGGCGAGCGATCGCTTCGACTCCGAATACTTTATGAGCAATATGGTACTTTGTCAGAGGGTATTTGCATTCTCTTGCTGAAGGGGATTCTGGTTTCCACATGAAGTATCCTTTGGCTTTCTCTTCTTCTGTTAACCCCTCAAAAAACTCAACTAGAGCTTCGGTTTCCGTATCTTCATGGACAAAAGATTCATTCATCCTCATTTGCACTTCCTCAAGTTCGCGAGGAATATATCCTAATAAACCTCCATCTTCCTTAACTTGCGCCCAAAATTGATTTTTCTCGTTCTCATCGTCAAGCCAGGAGCTATCAATGTATTTGCTGCCGACACTAATCGTGATAAATCTCCTATTTCCTGTCGAATCTTTGAGAAAATTGCCCGTATTCACACTGCCACAACAAGAAAACGCGCGCTCGAGTAATATTGACTCTCTGCCATATGGCGGCCTGATGTCGTCTTGGTCGGATGAGAAAAATTTCTTGATGGCAGTGACATCGGTTTTTTTCGTTAAACCGTCGAGTTCCTCAAATTCAATCAAGGCATATTTGTGGTATCGCAAGAGGTCATCCTTATCTGATGTCCCAAATCCAGATGTATGGGAGAAACTAACCTTTTTAAAGAAAGTGGATTTTCCACGGCCTTGTCTACCATGTATGACTAACACGTTATCATTTTTATTACCAGGGACCAAGTAGCGATTCATCGTACCTTTGAACCAGGTAAGGACAATTTTAAATTCGCTAGATTCAACATCAAGATGTAGTGTATCTGCTAATAAACGATAACGATCGCTCCCATCCCATGCTGGTAAATTCTGCGCCCAGTGTTGCTGGGGATAATAGATGTTTTTTAAGCAGATTTCGTCAATGATGTGGTCGTAGTCAATATTTTTCAAGTTATTTTGCAGTGTTCCGTCGTAGAAGGGTTTTTTCCGCAACGATAGCACTTCTTTCATCAACTTTTTCAAAGATGTCCAAACCACGACGGTATCATCATCAAAAGTAAAACGATTCATACTGACGTTGTATCTAATCATGCGAGAACAAACGTTATCAAAGGCTTTTTGCACTACAGGTGATTTCTTACGCTGATTTTTGACTTTCTTGAGGTAATGAAGGTACTTTTGATATTTTTCCCCATTGCTTTGAGAAACTTCTGTCGGCAGAGGATAATATTTATCGGTTTGTTCTTGTAGCTTATTTGCCTCATCTATCCAGAATTTAACTAAACGATATTTTGCTGGGATCGTCTTGTCGTTAATGTCGAGCTTTAGCAAAATACCTCCATCCTCGCTGTCAATATTCGCCAGGTTGATTAGGAAATTAATGGAGTTTTCGTCTACTTCTTTAACGAATTTATGGAAGTCAAGTTTTAATGCCTCATGTAATTCTTCTGGAGTAAATAATGATATTGTCTTGGCTGACTTGTTATCTGAATTATCTTGTATAATAGATTCAGGAACAATATTTTTATCTGAATAATTTTCTAAATTAAAATTGATTTCTTTCATGATTTAAATAGATGTCATTTTGCATTTTTGTTCCTCCAAAGTTTGATAAATTGTTGTAATTTCCCGAGCAGCTCCTTGATGCCTCACCATCAAAGGGCTATATTTTTTTGTTATTCAATATCTACGCGATACTATTTGTTTGCCGCATAATTTCCTCGGATAAAATCATTCTCGCCCAAGATGATGGAGGTAATTGTTTTTGGTTTGCAGCTTTTTCAAGACGTTTTTTAAAATCGCTGTCGATTCGGATACCTAATAAATGACTTTTAGGTTGTTTGGAGTTACTCATGTTTAGATGTTGTTAGAAACCGTCTAACATAATTATACAAGATTTTGTAGTATTTTTGTTAGTAAAAATGCTAAATAATTTCTAAGAAACAATAAAAATGGGTCGATAAAATTAGCAGTGAAAAATAAATCGCCCAGCCGCCATTATTAATATCTTGCTTTTCTTTAATATGGATGTGATGCAAATAAAAAGTAGGCGAAATTAATCACCTACCTAGTACAGCTTGGCGGAAATAAACCCACTATTACTAACCTGGAAAAATAAGCCTTTGCGGTCTTTGAAAATGGTAGGCGTATTTACGCCGCACGGTACTAGACTTTCAATTAAATAGCATCAAGTAAAATAATATCCATCGCTACGTAATCCCAAGAAAAAATAACTGCTTGAGATGGATAGTTGTGTTAAATCTTTTGAAGAGGTGATGATGGGAAGAATTGAGTGCTTAATCGAATATTGCGAAATCGACTTTTTCCCTGTAGAACAAAGTACATCACTATAATTGTTAGTAAAATGCGACCAATGGCCCACATATCCCGCGCAGCGATCGCTAGCGTAGTATCTAGAATGCAGAGTACCAGAAACATAGCGATGAATCTATTTCGAGCTTTCAAAGCAGATCGATCCGCTTGGGTCATGGATTTTATGATGATAATGGAGCATGATGATCATACAGTAGAAAAAACTTGAGGTTGAATAATAGGAGAAGCTCATGTCATCGAGTCAGATGCGGCTAAATCTTGCTACAGGAGAATGGGTCATTTATGCTCCTAGTCGCAGGAAGCGTCCCCATGATGTTCAAACTAAGAAACCCATAGAAAATATTTCCCCGAAAGACTTAGAAACCTGCCCTTTTTGTCCTGGGAATGAAACCGTCCTTCAATCAGGAATCTTGGAATTTCCTGCTTCTGGCGAGTTGCAATGGCAAACGCGAGTAATCTCAAACAAGTACCCAGCCTTAACTCCTCAAGATTCTACACAGCGAGTTGCCCATGGAATTTATTTAACAACGGCTGGATATGGGAGACAAGAGGTAATTATCGAGAGTCCCAATCACGCTGAAACTCTGGCTACCCTATCAGTCGAACAAGTAGAAATCTTAATTGAAACTTACCATCAACGCTATCTAGCATTCATGGAAGATCCAGAAATCATGATGGTAACTATCTTCCGCAACCATGGTTCAGCAGCAGGAGCTTCTCTGCGTCATCCCCATTCTCAAATTATTGCCACTAGCATTGTGCCCCGCAACCGTCGCTGGCAAGACGAGGAAGCCCAGCGATACTTCGATCATTGGAATCGCTGTTTGTACTGCGATATGTTGGAGTTTGAAATACAACAGCAGAAGAGAGTCATAGGAGAAAATGAGTCTTTTGTCGCTTTTATTCCTTTCGCTGCTGAAGTATCCTGTGAAGTTTGGCTGATGCCAAAACGCCATCAAGCAGACTTTGGATCTATTTCCCATACCGAGAAAAAAGACTTTGCTGAGATTTTACAAGGAGTGTTGGCTAATATTTATCACAAGCTAGATAATCCTGATTATAATTATGTGATTAATAGTGCCGTACGTTACAAGACAGAAGAACCACATGTTCATTGGTACTGTCAAATTTTGCCTCGACTAAGTACCAAAGCTGGTTTTGAAATTGGCTCCCGAATCAGTATCAATCCTTCTCTTCCAGAAGAAGATGCACAATTCTTGAGAGGTGAATAAGTATAGCTAAAACTCTGACATTATTTTAAAAAGCGATTGCGCTCCGCGCACCAGCGAAGCTGATCGCCATTGCCGCACCATCTTCAATTAAAGTTATATTTTTCCCGTCGTAGCGAATGTAATCAGCTTTATCGATATCTTTAGTAAACGGTCTTTCATTATTAATCCAGGAAATTTCCCCAGTTTCAATATCTCTAATCTTTATCCCGCGATTGCGAGAATCATAGCGACCGCGCCGAATATCTGTACGGGCTAATACTTGGTAGGTTCGGGCTTGATAGAGCTTGGGATCGTCGAGGGAAATAACCTGATGGCGATGTCCTCTAGGCGTTAAATCCAAAGCAGGCGGGAAAATTGATTTCAATGCTTCTAAAGCAGCGATTTCTCTCTTGCTAACGAAGGTAGGTCGTCTGCGAATGTTGAAGATAACGAAGTAAACGTACTGGAATGGTCTAACTTCTCGAATATCCGCAACTTCGATATTTAAGTACTCAGCAATGGTATTAGTTCCCATAACTACTTGCTCGCTTCTCTATGCTTGTAGTATTAATTATGGGCCTATAGTACCTTGTGTAAAATCGCCTTGGGAGCCCCGTATAGTAAGCAATTTAAGCTTTTGTTACATAAACATCATTGGTAACTTTCCAGGGTTTGGGGCGTATTTATGCAGCTAAAATCTTGACAAGCGACCGCGATAGGCTTTTCGTTGAGTTTTAAACCGCAACCATTATTAATCTCGGCAATAGTAACAATAATTTAGCTATTTACAATTTAGTCAATCTTTTGACTTTGTAAACAAATACTAACGATACCCCTTATTTTTGGGTAATAATTGGGTAAAATTCAAACTTAGTCCAGCCAAGTTGAACCTAATTTATTTATTGAAGAATCCTGAAACATATACCCCATATACCTTAGTGGGCGAAGAGAGACTCGAACTCTCACGGTTTCCCGCCACATTTTGAGTGTGGTGCGTCTACCAATTCCGCCATTCGCCCAGAGTTTGATTTTTATAAGTATAGTATATACGGGGTAATTGATACAAGGTACTTTCGATAAAATGTTTTTTATGAGTACTAATGTATAGATAAACACATTTAACCTTTTGTCGCCTTAAAGATGCGATCGCTTTAACTTGGTCAGATATTAGAACTAGAAGCAATGATATGCAATCTCTTGCTAAGATTGCCTGTACCGATGCAATGCTCAAACCAGGGTCATGTCCTTGTCCAAAATGAATGACTACTACCTCTACTTCATTTGTCCAGTCATTAGAGTTAAATAATTAATTAATCATGAAAGTAGGAATCGTCAGAGAAGGCAAAATCAAGAGTGATTTTAGAGTGCCGTTAACACCCAAACAATGCCGATATTTGCTAGATAAATATCGCGATTTACAAATATTTGTCCAACCTAGTATTGAACGTTGCTTTACCAATGCCGAATATCAAAATCAAGGTATTTTACTAACAGAAAATCTTGAGATGTGCGATCTGTTTTTAGGGGTCAAAGAAGTTCCTATTTCAATGCTGCTGCCGAATAAAACCTATCTCTTTTTCTCCCATACAATCAAAAAACAACCCTATAATCGCCAACTCTTACGTTCAATCCTACAACAAAAAATTCGCCTCATCGATTATGAATGTTTGCGCGATCGCACTGGTCAACGAGTAATTGCTTTTGGACGTTGGGCAGGCATTGTTGGGGGGCATAATGCCATTCTCACTTGGGGGCGACTTTCGGGAGAATTTAATCTCAAACCCATGCATGAATGTCATGATTGGGCAGAAGCTCAAACTTATTATCAGAATTTACCTCTTTCTAATATCAAGCTGGTAGTCACTGGAGAGGGTAGAGTTGCTCAGGGGGCGACTGAAGTGCTGGACTTGATGAAAATCAAGCGGATTTCACCTCAAGCATTTTTGTCGAAAAATTTTAACGAGCCTGTCTATACACAACTAGCGGTCAAAGATATGTATCGTAAGTACGGGTCAGCGGATTTTGATGAGACTCACTATTATCAACATCCCGAACAGTATGAGTCGATTTTTGAACCCTACACCCACACTGCGAATATCATGCTCAATGGTATCTATTGGGATAGGCGTATTCCAGTCTTCTTTAGCAAAGAGGACATGAAGCGCAAGGATTTTACCATTCGGGTCATTGCCGATGTCACCTGCGATCTTGCCCCAGATTCTTCTATTCCTTCAACCATCAGAGCCTCTTCGATTGCCGAGCCGATTTATGGTTATGACCCCGTATTAGAAAAAGAAACTCAGCCATTCCAAAGTCACTGCATTGATGTTATGGCAGTGGATAACCTTCCCAATGAACTACCGAGAGATGCTTCAGAAGATTTTGGCAATCAATTAATCTCAAAAGTGTGGGACCAGTTAAATCAAACCGATAGCCGAATGATCTATGAAGCGACGATCGCCCTTAATGGTGATTTGAACCAACCTTATGAATATTTGAGAGATTATGTAAAAGGTATTGACAGTGAACAGTTATTCTGAAAAAGAAAAGTGAAATGAAAGCTCCTACTGTGATGATTTTGACAATGGGTATGCTCCTCTGTTTTTGGCAGGGAGCTTTAAGTCAACCAGAAGCAGAAAAGGCAGCCGTAGAAGCGGCAGAGGTCTGGCTGGAACTGGTAGACACTGAAAAATATGAAGAAAGTTGGGATGAAGCAGCTAGCTATTTTCAGGGCGCGGTGTCAACTGAACAATGGATTTCATCTATGGAATCGGTAAGAAACCCTTTGGGTCAAAAGCTCTCTAGAAATCTCAAATCCAAGCAATACTACACTTCTTTACCAGGAGCACCTGATGGAGAATACGTAGTGATTCAATTTAACACCTCTTTCGAGCATAAGAAATCTGCTGTTGAGACTGTTACCCCGATGAAGGATCAAGACGGGAAGTGGCGCGTCTCAGGATACTACATTAAATAACTATTTGTTACAGAGATGGCAATTTGCCAGCAGTTTCCT
>JASJDX010000485.1 GCA_030064975.1 Pleurocapsa sp. MO_192.B19 | reverse complement strand
ATTAAGATGTGTTTGAAGGGAATTGCCACAAAAACTTCTCAGAATATAGATGATTTTCTGGCTACTATAACAAAAACTACCGAAAAACTAAATTTTCATAAAAATAATGAATTTTATAGCAATTCTCACTCTAAAGAGTCAGTAGCTGATTTTAAAAATATCTCCAGTCAATCCGAGTCAAAAATAAATATTTACAATAATTGTTCATTTATTGTAAATAAACAAGATTTTAATGCCCCTACTTACGGTGTTGCTGCTAATGTCAAAGGCAACCAAGATATAAATTTACAGGCAAATTAGTAAACTTAATCTATATTTGGTAGAGGATTATAAAGGATATATTTAAATGAAAATAATTTTAAACAATATTTCTTTATTGATTTAAATGTTTATTTAACAAGCTGATAGCATTACTCGTTGTCAATGTTATAGATTCGGGTAATTGTTTGATTTTAAACCAGCGCAGAGCTTTATGTTTATTTTCTTCTACATTTCTAGGATTTCCAGATACTATCTTTACCAAGAAAACAGGAGATACCCAGTGTGCTTCAGATTGAGGCAAAATGTGGTTTGTTACACCAAGTAATGAAACAATTTCAACATTGATTGAGAGTTCTTCCTTTAACTCTCTCTTAAGAGCATCTTCAATAGTCTCTCCAAATTCGACTGCTCCTCCAGGAATACTCCAGTGTCCAGCTTCAGGCTGTTTTAATCTCTGTAAAAGCAGAATTTGTTTTTCTTCTATTAAAACAGCACCTACACCTACTCCAATATAGTCTTTTCCTTTCTGATATTTAGATTCAGCGTACATTTTACATACCTTCCTCAATTTCAAAATAAAAGCTTATATTATCTGAAGACATTAACAAGATTTTATCTGTATTTGTGTGAGGCGATCAATTTGAATTATCAAGCAAAACTTTTTTTCATGGATCGAGTACCGAAAGAAATGTATGGTGCTGTGCGTAAATATCAAGAAAAGTTTCAGGTATGTTTCAATACCTTGACATACTTTCCTCAGTCTCTGTTAAATGAACTACACCAAAAAGCTACCGATTCAGTGGAACTCCCTTCAAACTTAGTAATTGCCTCCTTAAAAGAGCAGTCAATTTTAGAAGATGTGCAGATTCTGAGCAGAATTGCTAATAAACCTCATCTATGCACCAGCGATCGAGAGCTATATTTAAATACTCTCAAGTGTATATATAAAAAACTACCATATCAACCAACTGAACTAGCCGTTAAACAAGATACATTATGTGTTGGCATAGAACGCGAAGGTCAAATTCTTGCTACTGCTCTTCAATGTCTGCCTGTTGGACGCAGTTTAAAGCCACACGCAAAACGAATTCCCTATGATGGAGGAATATTAGTTGGTTTAAGTTCAATATCTAAAATTAATATGTACTCGCGATGCTTGATTATTGATGGTGCTATCGCTAGTGGCTCTACTTTAATAAGTCTAATTAATGAACTTCGCAGTGTTAGCTCTTCATTCCATATTTACTCTGCACACAGCACCCTAGAGGGATTATTAGCAATTTACAGTTATTTTAAAAACTCAAATCTTGATATTCATATTGTAGTGGGAGATGCCAGTGGTAATTTAAACAAAAAATATTATGCTGTAGATTCTAAAGCCGTTAAGCAATTAGTTGTAGGGGATTTAGGAGATACAATAGCTCCAATTAGCTCCTGACTAATTCAACGGTTGTTCTTGAATTGTTTGCTCTGTATCTGGTTTAAAAAAAGGAAAATCAGAAGGACTAAAGAAAACTGTTATGATTCCTGCAAGAAGACCTAAAACTACGATGACAATTGTAATAACAAATTGTGTTCCCTGACCTATGCTCAGAAATTTTACAAACCATGTCCACAAATTTTTTACCTCTGACTGAGTTTCTGTTTTCTGAGTGTTTGTTTCTTCTGGCTCTGAGGCGTATATAGTCTGATCTCCCTCAACATTACCCGTTGCTCCAGTAACAGGAGCATTAAAATGCATATTTACCTTAGAATTGTCTTTTTCAGCCATTGTTTTAATAACATCTAATAAATCTATTTTATCTTTACGTATAGATTGTATCTGTTCGCGATAAATTTCTATCTTCTCGTTTCTAGCATTTAATTGCAATAAATATTTATCTTCTATACTTTCAAGTTCTTGTTCATATTCTCGCTTCAGATATTTTTCTACTTCTGCTTTATTTGCATCTGATGGAACTTCAACACGAATAACAAAAGCACCACCTGACTTTCTTTCAATTGCCTGAATAGCTAATTCATCAGTACCGCATTCAATTTGTAGCTTCTGAAAGGAAAATAAGAATGCTTGCCAATCAATACCATTAGAAAAGATTAAATCGACTGTTTCTATTGCTTTTTGAAAAAGTTTAGTAAATTCTCCTGGTGCAAAATTTTTCTTGGGATCATGAGGAAGGCGTTCTTTTTGATTTTGTTTGAGATAAACATAATCAGCTACCACCTCATCTAAATTAGTAGTGCTATCATAATTCCAAGTTTCTAAACACACACCTGTGAGTATTGAACCACGAAAATCTACATCAATAGCTTGAATTTTTGTTAAATTAGCATCTTTTAAATTTGCTCCTCGCAATGTTGCGCCTGTAAAATTAACCCCTGTTAAATCTGCCTGACAAAGATTAGCTTGCTTTAAGTTTACTTCTTGTAAATTAGCATTTACATAAGACTCTCCATAACCATTTTTAGTAATTAGTAAGTCTCTTAAAGATTGATTAGATAATACTGAATATTTTGGATTATCTAATCGAGATTGATGTAATTTTTTTGAATCAAAAAAGCAAGCATGAGTTAAGTTGGCTTCTCTAAAGTCACAATTTTCAATGATAGCTCGGTTAAAATTGACTCTAGTAAGATTAGACTTTCGGAAGCTTGTTCCACCAAAAGACATAAAGTTGACTAAGATCATTCGTAAATAACTAAATTGCTTAGATTGCTTGATATTTCTTAAGCCAAGAAAAACCGAAAAAATTGTTATTAAGATAATTATTGACAAAAAAATACATAATGATATAGTAAAGCTTAGTATATTTTTTTCATTGGCAAATTGAATAACAGTACTAATAATTATTGATGGTGAAATCAGTGTCATAAGTAATGATAAAAAATACATTGGAGCAACACCAGCTAAACCTATCACTAAAAAAATAGAATTAATCAATATAAGAAATGCACTAGTAGCAAAAACTCCTACAATATCGTTAATTTCAAGTAAAGTAAAGACTAACGATAAAAACAATAATATTACACCAAAAATAGAGAGAAATAAGTAAATATTTATAATGCGCCTATTCCCAGGATTATTTCCTGAAGCTTCTTCTGCTTTTGCATAACCACCCAGTATTATAAAAACAAACATAATGCTAAGTAATATGCACGCGGAAAAAATAATCGGAAGATATAACTTTATCTCTTGTAATCTAAAAATATTTGCTATAAAAAGACCTACTCCACTACTAATTATCTGTAAAATAACTATTATTAAGAATGCAAATATTAAAAGTTTAATAAATTGATTACTTTGCAAACCAGCTTTTGAATTGGTAAAATTAGCATCTGTTAAGTTAGCCTTAGTAAAATCAGCACTTCTAATATCTGCTTTACTAAAATTAGCTTTATTCAAATGCTTATCTCTAAGTTTTGCACCTTTAAGGTCAGGTATTATTTTAGGGTTTTCTTCTCTCCATTTATTCCAAACTTCTACACCTTGGTTAAGTATGGCTAGTTGTTCTTCATTTGCCATATTGTTACATCAAAAATAATTATTATTTACTGTTATAACCCTCACTACCAAATTCCCACTCGCATAATAATCCCCCAACAACCTCAATACATCCCCAGGACTAGCAGAAATCAACCGCGCATAAGCAATATCGCTTCCTGGCTGCAAAGTAATCGTGTCATAGCGATCAATGTGGGTGGGAATAATCAGACCATCAGCATCGAAAATAGTTAGCGTACCACTGAGATAGGTTCGCTCTTGGGGTAAAGCTGCGATCTTCTCGTATAAATCCTCATCATCGAGGAAAATATTAGTCACGGTAGTAGTTATCGGTGCTACCCGCTCGATCTTCATTTGACTGGCAACAATCTGACTCTCTTGAGAATTGCCCACCCGATAGGTAGTTCCCAGTTCGTCTTTGACCAGTAAGTCATTCTGATTAAGAGGTTGAATGATTTCGTATGCCTTCTCTACTGGCTCTTGAGTAATGGCGTTACGCCCTTTAATGTGTGCCTTAAGTAAGTAACGGGATGCGTCAGAGTTGACGGTTTCGATTGCTCCAGACGGTAAACCTAATGCTTGGTTAAAATTCCTGACTATGCCTCCTGCCGAGTTAATCTGAATGCTGAGTATGGCAAAGACTACCAAGATAAACAAGACAAACCATTCCGCGCTGCTGCCAGTAGACAATCTCAATCTGGGATTGGCAGGACAAATCGCTCTAACTTTGGAAGGGTAAAACAGTGCTACTCCCGACTTAGTGAACACATCGCCAAAAAAGCCCCAGAAGTAACCAGAAACCATACCTAGATAGTATTGATAGCCAAAAAAGGTGACGGGGAAAATTACGACGGCAAAGAAAGATAATGCTAGAAAACTATGGGTAATAGAACGATGGGCAAAACGCTTTTCTAGATAACTACTGAGGGGGAATAAGATTCTTCCTGAAAAGCTTTTAGTAGTGTCTACATCTGGTAATTGAGAACAAACTGCACTGAGACTTAACACCATTGGGTCAGCCGTACCTAAAACCAAAGAAGTAGCAGCTACAGCTAGAGCCATGTGAGTCTTATACATCATTGCCCCAATCTTCCTTTACTGCGGGGCAAACTATATAAAATAATGCGAATTACTGCTACCGATACGGTAATAATGCCACCCAATAAATACAGTGACTTGTTGTTGAATCCCAGTCCGATAAAGCGCACCAGCACCAAACACATCAAAGCAGCAATGATGTAGGGAGTGATATCTAACCACTGAGTATGGTCTAATGCCTGACCATCTAAACCTAAATATTCCTCCCTGACTACCCGTTTTGCCAACATGGGATTGCCTCCGACTCTCTGCTGTAGGGAAGCTATCTGGGCGGGAGTCAGTTCAAGGTTTAATTCGGTAGCAGCTTCTAACATGATTGCCCTAGTCGCCGAATCTTTCATCGGTTCTAGTTCGATTCTAGGAAGCTTGAGAAAAATGTCCCGCGCAGTCGGATAGGTAGCTAGTAGTAAAATTGGTTGTCCTTGGGTGTGGAGTTGGTCTAACCAGCAGCGCAAAGAGACAGGAAAGCGATGGGCATTGTCACAGATGAGAAATGCTGTATTAACCAGTAACCAGTCAGCAATTTCTTTCATCAATCCTACTGTAGATAGGGTTTTACCTTCGAGGTTTTCCGTATCCACCCCTAACTGATTGGCTATTTCGCTAAGTATCTGCTTGACCGTTCCTGGTTTAGTGACGGCTAGCTGAAAGTTCATTGCAGTCAGTTCGGCAGTAATAGCTTGAGATAAAAAGGTTTTGCCACAACCAGCTTCACCGACAACTAATAAGCTGGAGTTTGCCTGAAGTGCTGCCATGATACGACGGAATTCAGCTCCCCGATAAATTTGTAGAGAATCTGAACTTTCACGAGCAGAAAGAGATTGTCGGCGCGAACCATCCCCCGAAACAACATAGGTATAAATTCTCTCTTCGCCGTTAGCTAGCTTTCTTCTGTGTCTTTTGATTGGCACTGTTCGATTTCCCATTCATTAGCGATCGCTTTAGCATCTTTGACGGCTTGCTCTTTAAATTCTTGAAGCTGCTGGGCTGACATACTTAAATTCATCGACTGTATTAATACGTCAATAGCATTACTCGTCAGTTTCATCTCAAGCTCACTCGGCTCGTTGTTTCTTTGGTTCATTTACTCTCGGAGATAGACTTTCATCTCCTTTATAAGCTTCAGCCCTATAATCTGAAAACAGTAATTTTTCGTTAAGTGTTTGAGAATTAATTTTTTTTCTGCTTCTATAGGAGGCGGGGAAACGGAACTACTCCGAAACGGAACTGGGGCTAAAACATTGATTTTTGGTAGAACGAAGAGGAATTAAAGCGAACGGTTATATATAGTGCGATCAATACTAGAGCTACGTAATTATTTATTAATTTAAGTTTTTGGGAAAAAGCAAGACAATTATACTTGTAGCTCAATATAGATAGTTATTTAAAATGACAGAACATCAAAACGAGAATTCTTCTCGACCTCACGTTACGCTAAATTCTTCAGGAGGCATTGCCCTCGGTGCTTTTATGGCAGGTGTTTTCTTTGAAATTGTCAAGGAGGCATTGAAAGAAGAAAAATTTGTTATAGATATTATTACTGGAGCTTCTGCTGGAGCAATGACAGGAGCTATAGCTAGTTATTACCTTCTTCAAGGTAAACAAGCTCTTCCAGCTTTTGACCAACCTAAAGGAAATGCTTTATATGAAGCGTGGGTTACAAAAGCAGACATGGAAAAAATTGACTCGATTGAGGTGATGCCCATAGAAGAGTTCAAAATTTTTAATAAAGATCGAGATTCTTTCGGGTTACTTTCTGGTGAGGCGATCAAAGAAATTTCTGAACTTATAAGAACTTTTCCTAATTCCAGTCAGTCCAATGGTCAACTTCGTCCCGACCGAATTGAGAAGCCACTTGCTCTTTTAATGACAGTTACTAATTTGCAAGGGCTTTTACTAAAGAATCCTAATGAAGACACCAAATCAATCTCTAGTGCAGAAATACGCCAATTTTTCTTCTATCCTGGACAAGAAAAAGATTTAGATACTCCTAATTCAGAGAAAAATTCAGAATTTTCTAACATATGGGATAAAGTAATTGTCAGTAGTCGAATGTCTGGAGCATTTCCCGTTGCGTTTCCTCCAATCAAAGATATCTCAGATCCTAGCAGTATAAATTTTCAAGATCTAAGTGATGATTACTTTACAAACCCGCAGCAAAAAATTCTAGACGAAAAATTACCTATGGTAATCAAAGTCAAAAATGATACTACTGAAAAACTAAAACTTGAATTTTCTTATAGTGATGGAGGAATATTAGACAATTTACCAATTCTTAAGGGTATAGAACTTGAAGCGA
>JASJDX010000050.1 GCA_030064975.1 Pleurocapsa sp. MO_192.B19 | reverse complement strand
AAACGCACTTCTCCTTTTCCTGCATAGGGAGCAACGGTAGGATTATCAGAATCAAATAAATGAGCTACTTTCTCTGCTAGAGCAGACTCACCGATGCCCCGAAAACGCATCATTTCGCTATGAATGATATCTTGACCCCAACCTTGGCTTTTAAGAAAAGGAACAGCCGTCTCCTGCCACATCCGATACATTTCCGAGGGAACTCCAGGAAAAGTGATAATTGTGATGCTATCTTTGGGCTGCCAAATAATACCTGGAGCTGTTCCTGTTGGGTTTGGTAAAGTTATTGCTCCTTGAGGAATTAGTGCTTGTTTACGATTGCTAGGAGTCATTTCTCGTCTCACCGAGGCAAATTTACGACTAATATCGTCGATAATTTCGGGATCTTCTAACAGAGGAGCATCGAAAAAACTGGCAATTGTCTCTGTGGTTAAATCATCTGGGGTTGGCCCCAAGCCACCAGTAAAAATTAAAATTGAGGAGCGTTTAATAGCGGTATCAATTACTTGGTGAATGCGAGTAACATTATCACCAACTACTGTCTGATAATAATGGGGAATACCCAAACTAGCTAACTCTTGGGCTAAATACTGGCAGTTAGTATTTAAAATATCTCCCAGCAGCAATTCTGTTCCAATACAAATAACTTCTGCGCTCATTAATTTTGATTACCGAATACTATCTATTACTACTGCTACTGCTACTACTGCGGGTATCTTTACTATTGCGAGTATTTTTACTACTACGAGCATCTCGCTTAAGTTGCCAAACTTGCCTGACTTGCCAAGCTAATAACATTGTTGCACCAATAGCGTAACCCCAACCACTAGGAATATTAGAAAACCCTAAGGCTAAACTGCCTACCCAAAAGGTTAGGCTATAAATAAACAAGACAGTCTGACGTTGAGAGATGCCTGACTTGAGTAACCAATGATGAAGATGGCTGTTGTCTGCAATAAATGGGGATTTTCCCTTGCTGATACGGGAAAAAATAACTGCAGACGCATCTAAAATTGGCACTGCCAAAATTAAATAGGGTAGTAAAACAGCAGTAATAGCAGTAGTTTTGACTAAGCCAATTACTCCTACGGCTGCTAAAATAAAGCCCATAAAATATGCCCCTCCATCCCCCATAAAAATTTGAGCAGGATTAAAGTTATAGCGCAGAAAACCTAACGCTCCTCCCGCCAAAGCAGCAGCAATCAAGGCAGCAGCAGGTTGATTCATAAACAAAGTTACTACCAACATGACGAAGGCAGCAATACCCGAAACCCCAGCCGCTAAACCATCGACCCCATCAATCCAATTAATGGCATTAGCCATACCTACTAACCAAATAACGGTAATAGGCAAACTAAGCCAATAAATTTTAATCAAGGAATAAATTGGAAAAGACACAAAATCTATTCGCACACCCATGTACCAACAGGCGGTAGCTACTACGATCTGCATCAACAGTCGTGAAATAGGAGTGAGATTGAATAAATCATCAGCAAAACCAATACCAAAGTAAAAAATGCTGCCAATGATAACGACCCATATTTCTGTGACTTTTTGCGGTGCTAAACTGGAAAATCCGCCGATAAGCCAAATAATTACTAGGGCGGCAATTGTTCCTGCAAAAATGGATACCCCGCCAACACGTACAACAGGGTTTTTGTGAATCTTCCTGGCATTTGGTCGGTCTACTATACCTAACTTGAGACCAAGAGTCTTAACATCGGGTATAGTCCACAAAACAAAAGTTACAGAAATTAGAAAAGCGATCAGATGATATAGTTCAACAGGCATCTGAGTTTAAAAGCTCTCGAACAGCTAGTTAGAATGCAAATTATCTTTAGATCTTTAGCAACACCTCAGACATATTATGACCGCGGAATGCGGCGGGCATTCAAGCACCTGAACTAAATTCTGAGGGCGTAATTCTGGGGTCTTCCCAGAATGTTGACCGCCCGAATCAGGTGACAGCACGGACGGCTCAAATGCCAGACACAGGTTCTGACATCACGTCTTCCCCTTGTCAACAGTACACCGTCATTTTATTTATCCTCGAATGGGGACAAGTCCGCATTGCCTGGGATCTCCCCAGACATTTATGATGGAAGTGGCGGTGTACCGTTAACTCGATGTTGCTATTTGTTTAATCTTAGATTTGAGCTGGGACAGGAATCTGTAGATAAGGATAAAGGGGAAAGCGATCGCATAAAGCGGCTACCCGACGTAAACAATCATTTTGAGTAGCTTCATTTTCTGGGTTGAGTAGTTTGTCTGCAATAATGTTAGCAATCTCTTGGAATTCTGTCGCCCCCATTCCTCTTGTCGTCATGGCAGGAGAACCTAAACGTAGTCCACTAGTAACGAAGGGGGATTCGGGATCAAACGGAACAGTATTTTTATTGGCAGTGATATTGATTTGACTCACTAAAGCATCCGCTTTTTTGCCAGTCATCTTAATACTACGCAAGTCTACTAAGATGAGGTGATTATCTGTACCATTGGATACTAGCTTGAAATCTCGCTCTTTAAAGCCTTTTGCCATTGCCTGAGCATTATCAATTACCTGAGCCGAATATTCTTGGAATTCTGGTTTTAGAGCTTCGCCAAAAGCAACTGCTTTACCTGCAATTACGTGTTCTAAAGGACCTCCTTGACTACCAGGAAATACAGATTTATTTAATTTTTTACCTAGTTCGGGATCGCGAGTTAAAATTAGTCCTCCTCTGGGGCCACGCAAGGTTTTATGGGTGGTAGTAGTTACTACATCGCAGTGGGGGACAGGATTGGGATGATGACCAGTTGCCACTAACCCAGCAATATGAGCAATATCAGCTAGTAAATAGGCACCAATTTCATCGGCGATCGCTCTAAATTTAATAAAATCAATAGTACGAGGATAAGCTGAATAACCACAAATAATAAGTTTAGGACGTTCTTTAAGAGCTAGTTCTCTAATTTGGTCGAAGTCTAGCTGTTCGGTTTCTTTATTTACGCCGTATTGAACTACCTTGAACCACTTACCTGAAACATTTACAGGAGAGCCATGGGTTAGATGTCCTCCGTGGGACAAGTCCATACCCATAATGGTGTCGCCAGGCTGCAACAGGGTTAAAAACACGGCAAAATTTGCCTGTGCGCCAGAGTGAGGTTGAACGTTTGCCATAGCTGCGCCAAATAATTCTTTAGCACGGTCAATAGCTAGCTGTTCAGCGCGATCGACAAATTCACAACCGCCATAGTAGCGTTTCCCTGGTAAACCTTCGGCATATTTATTAGTTAAGACCGAACCCTGTGCCGCCAAAACTGCGGGAGAGGTAAAATTTTCACTGGCAATCAATTCCAAATGCGATCGCTGACGTTTTAGTTCCAAGTCAACGATTTCAGCAATTTCTGGGTCGCTCTGAGCGAGAAAATCTAAATTAGTTTGAGTCACTATCTGATTCTGTATTGGTGTTGATGAGTATTATCTATGCTATCTAATTCAGTGACTACTGAAAACTGATATCCCAAAGATACTTACATTCATCCTCTAAATTTTTAGTTTTTCTTATTCGTAATCGATGGACATAGTATAGCTCTAGTTCCGCTCTTTTTTACCCAACAAATTTTATCTCTCAGCACCTCAAACATCACTAGATCTTTAGTGGTTAGAGCCTTAGCAATTTAATTTTTTTTTCTTCCTATTGAAAAAGCAAGGGAGCTAATAGTAAGCGAGCTAATAGCTATTTGTCAAAAAGATAACTATAAATTTGTGATTTTAACTGTTAAGCTATATGGCAAAAAGTTCAATAATAGCCATAAAAAAATTACAATTTTAAATATAGCTTCTGGAGGATTAACACAATGATAGTTATGATTGCAGATGAACAAGTATTGTCAGCACAACAAATTTGCCAGAATTGTCTGATGGCAGATCATAGTGGCTTACCTCGGTGGCATGGAGATCAACTAGGGTGTGGCAAAGCTTTACAGAAATCAACACCTAGACAAGCCACAGTTTATAAATGTCAGATGGGGTTCAATGTCACTCAGATTGATTAATTGAGAGATTTAAGTGAACTAAAAGAATAGGCAACTGCGCTATCCTAAGATTTATATTGCCGCAAAATTCAACTTCTAAATGTGGAGATAATTTATATGGTATGGCGTGGTTCAGCGGATTATAAAGACCGTTTTTTTGGAGCAGTTGTTTACCTTTTTGCCATATACGATGCTATGGCTTTGGGAACAAGTTTGTTGGTTCAGATTCCTGCTCTATCACCTTTATTTCAACTTTTACAAGTATTGCTTACTCCAATACAAATAATTTATGGCATTTTCAATACTGCCATTCCTTTGGGGTTTGGTAGTCTAGTTGTCTTTTTTATTTTGTTTCTAGCGGTAGTAAGAAACGAAAAAATTGCTTATTTCATCCGCTTTAATACACTGCAATCTATTTTGATTGGTATTGCTATATCTCTGATTCAGATTGTCTTTGGAGCTTTGGGGGGATTAGCTTTAATTGGTGGGGCAGTTTTTCTGGTGACAACTGCTGTTTGTTTCTATTGTATAGTGCAGTGCATCTTAGGTTCCTACCCTGAAATTCCTTCTATTTCTGATATTGTTTACACTCAACTACCAAGATAATTAAGTATTGCTTATTTGCAAAAAATCTAATTATTAGCGATCGCAACTTGATTGGATAAACAGCCAATACCTTCAATTTCTATGCGAACAGTATCTCCTGGATTCATTGCACCAATACCTTCGGGAGTACCTGTCAAAACGATGTCTCCTGGAGTGAGAGTCATCACTTGAGAGATATAGGAAACAAGAATATCAGGTGTAAACAGCATATCGGCAATAGAAGCGGATTGGCGAGGTAGCTCAATATTGTTCAGAAAAGTCTGAATTTTGGCTTCGACACTTAATTCACGGACAATCCAAGGTCCTAAGGGACAAAAAGTATCAAATCCTTTGGCTCTTGTCCACTGTCCATCTTTTTTTTGTAAATCCCTAGCTGTAACATCGTTAGCGATAGTGTAACCCCAAATGCTTTTTGCCGCTTGTTCGGGACTTACATGATGGCAGCGATCGCCAATAATCAAAGCTAATTCTCCTTCATAATCAACTCGCTGAGATTGGGGAGGATAGTAAATATCTTGACTATCAGCAATAATAGTTGTTGGCGGCTTGAGAAACAATAGAGGTTCTTTTGGTACTGGCGTTCCCATCTCTGCCGCGTGTTTGAGGTAATTTTTGCCTACCGCTACGATTTTAGAAGGCACACAGGGAGCAAGTAGTTGATAAGTATCTAACTCTTGTTCTATGTCTGTTGGTTGTCCTCCCAACCAAGGCGGAGCATCGTATACGGCTACACTACGATTGGGTTGTAGTAATCCATAATAGATTTGCTCGTGATCGGTTTTAATACGGACATAGCGTTGTGCCATAACAAAATTAAGCTTGAAATTTGATTATTGGGCAAGATTAAACTCAAAGTTTACTATTCCTGAAGGTCAAAGTAGAGGAAGCGATGTCAAGAGAGAGAGATGGTGCCTATGGCGATATTATCCCATTTATCCCGTTTAGTTTGAGTGCAAGATATGCTGAGGTTTACTCAGCTACAGGAAGCGAAGCTTCCAAGTCACAGGGTGCTTATCAAGTGCGCCTGCAGGTGAGGCAGTAGCGTGGGTCGTCTTACGACGACTTTCAGTGTGCGTCCCTTATCTTAGCCACGCCTTGGGCGTTTAGACTCAGTGAATCCACTGTTGGGACGAAGATGGGACGCGGTTTCGTTCCTCCATTTCAGCCGTCCGTCTGCTTTGAGCTAGCTCAATTTTAAGGTAATCTGTGTGATTGAAAATTAAAATACTGGTAATTGAGCATCCAGTAATAGTAAGATTGTAATTCCTTGCTTCTTTCCTAAATTGCCAGATAACGGCTCGCCGTTGCTTAGATTTGCTATTGGAAGAAGCCACAATGTCCACAAGGAGAACAATTAAAATGAGTAGCAACTACGAAATGATGTACATTTTGCGCCCTGATTTATCCGAAGATCAAGTAGGAGAATCAATCAATAAGTACAAAAACTATTTGAGTGAAAACGGTGCAGATAACATTGAAATTCAAGTTAAAGGTAAAAGGAGGCTAGCTTATCCTGTTGGTAAATATCTAGATGGTATTTACGTACAAATGAATTATCAAGCCGATGGAACACAGATTGCCCCCTTAGAAAGAATGATGCGCTTGAGCGAAGATGTAATTCGTTACCTAAGTCTAAAACTGAAGAAACGTGCGGTGGCTGCGGCAGCAAACTCAGAAGAATCTGAACCCGTAGCAGAAACAGCAGAAGCTTAGACTATTTAATCATGATCTCTTAATCGTGATCTCTAGTTTTGAGAACTTGTAAGCGATCGCCTACTTGAATAATTCCCTCATTTTGGGGGATCATATTCTCGCCAAACATCACCCCTTGTTCACTCAACTGTCGGAAAGTCCCCAGTGTGTTCAAGGGTTCTTTTAACTGGTTTTTTGTACCTTGTTTTTGGTCGATGGTCGTAATAATACAGCGACTAGAGGGTTTTTTGACTGTAAATCTAATGTCCCCAATTTGAATTAAGCTCCAGTTGTCTTCAATAAAAGGCTCTGTAGTGTCAACTACTATATTTGGTCGAAAGCGATTCATTGGTATTGCTTGTTTTTGTTGTTGATGAATTTCGACAATTCTTTGATTTAATTCTTCTAGGGAAGCAGTATTAGTAAGCATTATAGGATAATTATCAGCGAAGCTAATAGGCTGATCGTTATCGTTAGGATACTTTTTATCTAGTAGACGTATATGTTTAGGAGATTGCCTAACCAAACGACAGGCTTTGGTAAGATCTAAATTTAGCAGTCGATGAAACCACTGTGCCACTTCATCTCCCTGATCGATCGCCATTAGGCGATCGCGCCAAATCTCTACTTGTATGATTGCTCCAGTTAAGTTAGGGGTAAAAGTTAAAGGAGGAAGGCTTTCGTCTTCCACGCGCAGAATAATATTCTGTTCAACAATTTTTACTTGAACTTTAGCCAATTGAGGATATTGCCTTTGAGTTAGAAATTTACCTTTACTAGAAACTAGCATCATATTGCGATCGCCAAGGAAACCTTGGCTTCTGACTTCAGCTTGTTTTATGGAAATTCCCTGACAAGATTTAAGAGGATAAACACACAGTTCCGAGACAATCATAAGCTTTGGTAAATTGGCAAAAATAGTGTAGAGAATCTATGTTGGATAATTATGTTTATCCCACCGTTTCCATATAATTACCTAAAATTAGGACAGCAGGATAAATAGGTTTTTTTGATTGCTGTTTCTTTATGTTTTGTAAGGCAAAATTTTCGATTCGTCCACTTTTGTACTCAAAAGTTATTTTTGCTTGGCATTCCCACTTGATAGCAATCCTCTTTGAGTTGTGAGAATTAAATGGTTTTGATTGAGTTTGAGTTATAGGGTTTAGGCTGTAGGAAATCAGCATAGTTTAGAGATTTGAAGCTTGTCTAGGTAATGAAAGTATTTTCTCTAATACCATTTAAAATTGCTATAAAAATAGGCGGTGATTTAAATTAGGTTTTTTGTCAGGAAAACTTGTTTTTATGACTATCAAAAAATATTAGTAATGACAATCATAAATCAAGCAATTAATTCTAAATAATTGGCGATCGCCTGAGCAATTTGCTTTTTTCCTGCTACTTTTTGTGGTTCTTGCTCTTTCGTTACTAAATAAGCAACCTGTACGCCATTTTCTCCTTGTTCTTCTCCCCGATTTGCCACTACCATTTGATAACCCTGCTGTAGTCTTTGCCGCGCAATATTAATTAATTCTTCATGGGTCATGTTTTCTTGATATTTAAACGCGATCATTCCTAAATTGGGAAATTTAGTTTTTACTAAGGTGATTACTTTTTGGGTAGCAACTAAATTAATTTGTTTTAATGTTCCACCACTGGGAATTTTACCTGGGAATACTCGCTCGGGTTGATAGTCGGCGACGGCGGCGGAAAAAATGCCAAAGCGATATCGATGCTGTTGTAATGTTCTAATTACCTCTTGAAGATATTCTTCATAAGTAGTAACAATTTGCTGGGGAAGATAATCAGGAGGGGAATAACTTCCTTGTCCATGAATTAATTTGACGTTTGCTCCTCTAAGATATAATTCTTCAGCAATATAAGTGCCTAATCTCCCCGTAAAACGATTAGTTAGAAAGCGCACATTATCTATAGGTACCCTCGTCGGGCCTCCTGTAACTAAAATTGGGATATCTTTAAGAGAAGATGAGCTTATAGCGCGACATACAACACAGGCGATCGCCTGATCTTCAGGCAAATTATTTTTACCATTAGCAATCCGTGGGGGAATAATCACTACTCCCATCTGATGTAGCTTTTGTAGAGATTCCGTCAAAATAGAATTATGTAGACTGCCGTGCATCGTCGGGGCAAGAATAATGTTAGTTTTCCCCCTCTCCATTCTGCCAATAGCCGAACCTAATGCTGCTGTAACCGCACCATCTGCTATCCCCAGGCACATTTTGTTGATGGTGTTATAGGTGGCAGGGGCAACTACATAAGCGGCAAAAGGATGATCGTCGCTGAGATGTTCTGCCGCCGCAGTTAATTTGGTAATTACAGGATGAGTAGTACTCCATTCTAAAGCATCAATTGTGGTATATCTTAGAGCCTCCTGGGAAACAAAAGCTACCACTTCAGCCCCTCGACGACGCAGAGTACGAGCAATTAAAGGAGCTTTCATTGCCGCAATGCTACCTGTAACCAGTAGGGCAATACGTTTGTTTTGCAGATGAGTTGATTCTAAAACAACTTGGCGATCGCCCAATTCTGATTCTGGAGGAGGCTGAAAATCCCAATTATTCATTTAAAATATTTAAATATTAAGTCTTCCTGTAGTAAATATCAGGCAAAATTTGCTCTAAATTTAGAGTTCTTTTGTCATGAGCAATAGCCTAGATAAATTAACAATTACCAATGTTTGTAACATAAATTTATTTTTCCGCTATTTTTTAAGGGAAAAATTGAGTTAATTTAGAGTTGTCTTTTTTGCTTGGTATCTCTCAGTGAATTCTATTTCGTCTACATCGTCTACGCGCAAAAATATTTCAGCTAAAGTTAAAGACTCAAATATAATGTTTTTTGATCCGAGTTTAATCAAAGCAGCCAGGAACATATACCGAAGTTACTGCCGCTTAAATATCCCAACAGGCAGTCAACCAATGGGAGTGGTGATTAATCGAGATACTCACCGGGGACAACTAGCATTTAAAGCTAAACCCATACTCTTACCCCGAGAGTGTTTTATTCCCATGAAGCAAATTGAAGCAGAAATATATTGAAATATATTAATTAAAACTAATATTTTTTTATTTATATTGAAAACAAAATTATGGAAACGCTGGCTACAGCGATCGCGCTCTTTATTGCTTTTACTTTTGGTGCTTGTATTGGTAGTTTCTTAAATGTCGTTGTCTATCGGATACCTGCAGGTATATCTTTGATTTCTCCTCCTTCTCGATGTCCTAATTGTCTCCACGGGTTAGGTAAAACTGAGAATGTCCCTGTGTTTGGTTGGCTATGGCTTAGGGGGCGTTGTCGATGGTGCAAAGTGAAAATTTCTAGTCGTTATCCTATAGTCGAAGCAACCACAGGAATTATCTTTATGTTAGTTTTTTGGCAATTTGGCTACAGTATTGAAACCATCGGTTATTGTGCCTTTTTATCCTGGTTATTATCTCTATCCCTAATTGATTTAGATACAATGACCCTACCTGCCTCCTTAACCAAGTCAGGGTTAGTATTAGGATTAGTGTTTCAAGGATTTGTGGGTTGGCAAATTGCTCAAGGGCAAGGGGCAGCCAATCAATTAATGTTTGGTGTTGGGGGTGCAGTCTCAGGAATTTGGTTACTAGAAATAATTGCTTTAGTTGGTTCAATTATGTTGGGACAACAAGCTATGGGAGATGGGGACGGTAAATTAATGGCAACCATTGGGGCTTGGATTGGCTGGAAAAATGTTTTGGTATCTAGCTTTATCGCCTGTGGCGTTGGCTCAATTATTGGGGGAGGTGCGATCGCTTTAGGTATCATGAACAAAAAACAACCGATGCCTTTTGGTCCTTTTTTAGCCTTGGGTGGTGCTTTGAGTTTATTTTTGGGAGATGCAATTATTAATGTTTACGTTAATACATTTTTTAATTTTTAGTTTTGATTAAAAAATAAAAAATAAAAGAAAAAATAAAACTAAAAAGCGATCGCTCTTCTCCGAGAAAAACGATCGCCTATAAAACAAGATTCGCTAATATTGCCAATATTTACTGCGCTTTTCACATGAGTAGACCACAATTATCAAATTAAAAGAGCTAATAGCTAATAGCTAATAGCTAATAGCTAATAGCTATTAGCTACGAACTAATGAATTGGCAACAGAGTCTATTCAACTGAAAACGGCTGTAAGACATTAAGACAGACTAAACAAGAGAACAAATCCTAAAACTGCGGCAAAAACAATCAAGGCATAGAATTGGGCGCGACCATTTTCAAAATATTTTAAACCTTCGCCACTAATAACAGCTACCAGACCAGTAAGGTTAACTGCACCATCTACCACACGATAATCTACCTCCATAATTTGTCTGGCTAGACGACGACAACCAACGACAAAGACGTCGTTATATATATCATCGATATACCACTTATTGAGGGATAAGCGATAAAGAGAGGGGAATTTTTGGGCGATCGCACTGGGCTCGATTTTCTTAATACGATACATTAATAGAGCAACGATAATTCCTGTTACAGCGATCGCTACTGACAATCCAGCCATAACCAAAAATTCATTCCAGTCAAAAGCGATGTTAGTAGCTTCGGCGACAATTTCTCCTGGGGCGTTAATAAACTCTTCAAAATAGTTTTCCCAAGGACGACCAATTAGACCAATACCAATTGAAGGTACAGCTAAAACTACTAAAGGCAATGCCATAGTTAGAGGGGATTCATGGGGATATTCACTGTGACCGTGACTATCACCTTCTTTAGCATCCATTGCCCCAGGACCAAAAGCTAATCCAGCTTCGGTCATCAACTGTTGTTTGATTGCAGCATCATTACCGCGGAACTCACCTTCAAAGGTCATAAAGTACATACGGAACATATAAAAGGCGGTTAAACCAGCTGTTGCCCAACCGATAAACCAGAGGGCGGGATTAGCTGTCATAGCTTGCCCTAAGATTTCGTCTTTTGACCAAAAACCAGCAAAGGGAGGAATCCCACAAATCGCTAATGTACCAACAAAGAAAGCACCAGAGGTAATCGGCATATACTTTCTCAAGCCACCCATTAGGCGCATATCTTGAGCCAATAAGGGATTATGTCCGACTACATCTTCCATCCCATGAATTACAGAACCAGAACAAAGAAATAGCATTGCTTTAAAATAAGCATGGGTCATCAGGTGGAATAAACCAGCGGTGTAAGAACCAATACCCATTGCCATTACCATATAGCCCAATTGGGACATGGTAGAGTAGGCCAGACCTTTTTTAATATCATTCTGGGTTAAAGCAATAGTTGCGCCGAGGAAAGCTGTAAATGCTCCAGTCCAGGCGATAGTGCTCATTGCTAAAGGTACATTTTCAAAGACGGGATACATCCGTGCAATTAAAAATACCCCCGCAGCAACCATAGTGGCAGCGTGAATCAAAGCTGAGATCGGCGTAGGGCCTTCCATCGCATCTGGTAGCCAAACATGAAGGGGGAATTGAGCCGATTTAGCCACTGGCCCTAAAAAGACCAAAATAGCGAATACGGTAGCCAAGAAAGCGCTAAACGAGCCTGAAGAAACTAAATATTCCAGGCGATCGCCCATGACACCAAATTCAAAACTACCTGTTGCCCAGTATAGTCCTAGCATACCTAGCAATAGACCAAAGTCACCAACACGGTTAGTCACAAAAGCTTTTTGACAGGCATCAGCTGCGGGTTGGCGATCAAACCAAAAACCAATCAGCAGGTAAGAACACATCCCCACCAATTCCCAGAATATATATATCTGCACTAAGTTAGGACTAATTACTAGTCCCAACATCGAAGAACTAAATATACTCAAGTAGGAGTAAAAGCGGACATAACCAGCGTCATGTGCCATGTAGCCATCGGTGTAGATCATCACCAAAAAAGCTACAGTAGTGACAATCACCAGCATCAAGGCACTGAGATGATCGATGGTATAACCCATCGTCAGATGAAAATCTCCCGCCGCAGCCCATTCAATAGTGCGGGTATAAACTTCGTGTCCGTGAATTTGACTCCACAGAATTCCAAAAGACATCACCATTGCTATGCCAATGATGGAGACGATAAAAACAGCAACTATCTGACGTAGATTGTTAGTTGCTTTATTTAAAGAAATTAAACCAATTCCCACAAACATTGCCCCCAATAGAGGCAGAAAAGGAATTAGCCAAGCGTACTGATAAAGCGATTCCATTTTTTAGATCTAAATATAAATTGCTTAACTACTTGATGATTATCGCTAATTATTGTTACATATGCGAAAAGGTTTAGAAATGAACTGGTTAAGTTATGGTACGCATCAAGAGAGTGGTTAAAACTGCAAGCCAAGTAAAATAAGCTTTACAGACTGGTATTACTCCCGCAGAAGTTAATTCTTTTCTCAAGTTTTTGCAGCAATCTATAAATTTTATCTATCTAACTTAATTTGCCGATATCTAATTTCCTCGCAGGAGAATTAGGTTGCAGTTGAAAGTTATCCTCTTGGGGGGCGATAAATAAAGGATCGATAATTAAAGAACGGCGATCGCTTTGTTGCCATTCGGTCCAAGATAAACCACCTAGCAAAAAACTTGGTCGATCAACTTTCCAGTAGATATTATCTTCAAAAACTGCATGAGACTGAATGTTTTCTGAGAAACCAATAATAAATTCGCCTTCTTGCCAATACACAATATTGTTTTCAAAGCGAAAGCTAATAAAATTTTGCTCACGAGCATATTGAAGATCTCTTTTATGACGAAAAATTTGTGCCTGCTCACCAAAAGCAAAAATATTGTAGCGAATGAGATTTTCTTTACCGTAGTGTTGAGCAAACCCACCGTGACTGGTTCTAAATACTAAATTATGTTCGGCAACTATATAAGAACTACCTTCATCGAGATGGATTCCTCGACCACCGTAACCTATACCATTAATATCGTGAATTTTATTATGACGAATTCTCGTACCTTTTTGAGGTCCTGTAGTATAAACCCCACTAAGTTCGCTCAAAATCGGTCCATCACCGTTACTTAATTTGCCTATGTGGTGAATATCATTATGCTCAATTAGGTTTTGATACGCTTGGGTTGGTTGAAAACTCCACTTACCTATTACCGAAATTGCAGTGTAATAGTAATCGTGAATATGATTACGGGCAATTAAATTATGATGACTTTTCAGCACCACAATTGCTGCTGCACTGTGAAAGAATTTTCCCCCAGCAAATAAATGATTACCCACCACTTGGTTATGAGATGTTCCTCTGGCGATAATATTTTTGAGGCTGTCAGCATTTGGTTTGTTGCGCTTAATTTTGAGTCCAATATTGATCCCACCAGCACCTAAGTCAAATAATGAGCAATTAACAATACGATTGTACTGACAATCTTCCCCCAATTCTAAGGCATAATTTCCCAGATGAGCAAAAGTACAATAACTCCAAGTACAGTTTTTAAGTGCGATCGCATTTACCGCGCCTCTTACTCCCTGAGCATTTTGGTTGTAACTAGAGCTATTTGGGGGTAAGTGCCAATCCGTATGGGAAAAGGTAAGATTTTTAAACTTTAGATGTTCAACATAGTTGTTTTGCGCACTATCTCCTCGAAATACGCATAAAAACTCAATTAAAGGGGCAATAATTTCTGCGCTAGCAATATCTTCTTCTGGGAATGGCAAGTAATAGAGTTTGGCCTCCTGACGGTCTAGATACCATTCCCCAGGAGTATCTAACCAACCGAGGGAATTTTCCAGATAATATAAATCCCTAGGATTGAGTCTTAAGACGCTATCTTTACTAAAGTAAATCTGTTGTTGGGTAGGATCTATCTTGGTAATAGGAAGACGAGAATTTGTCCAACGATTCATTACTATTAGTTCTGCATCTTTAAAGGCATCAACGTTAATCTGGGACAAATCTTGCTGATGATATTGCAGCCTAGAATGTCCTTGAGTAATACTTTGACCTTTCTTGGTGTCTAATGCTTTAACCTTCAAATATCCTTGACTAGGATAACGCGATCGCGATCGCCTGTTACCATTAACCCAGAGTTGCTGAAATTGCCATGGAGTTGAATCTTGAGGTAGCTTAACTGTCCACATTTTATGCTGGTTAACTATCTCTTGGCGCCATCCTGTAATTATTTTTCCGCCACTAATAATTGCTCTTTCACGAGGATAGGATTGATAAACAATTGGCCGATCGATACTCCCAGAATCTTCGGGTTTAAATAAAACTGGCTTAGTTAAAAAGTAAGTACCACCCCGCAACATAATTGTGATTGGGCGATTAATCTGCTGCTGAGATTTTAACTTTCTAACTGCTAACTTTGCTCCTTCTATGGTTGCCAATGGACCATCGTTATTATCTCGATTAGGTGACTTATGTCTGCCTGACCAGGAATCATCACCATTAGGGTCGACAAAAAAGGTAATTGGTTCAAGATCATCAGCAAATAATGAAGTAGCTGAGGCTGAGCTTTCAATCATGCCTGTCCCGAGCTTTTTTGTAATAGCAATGAACCATCCTAGTAAAATCTGTAGCAAAAAAACACGACGTAACATAAAATTTTCCCCAGAGGTACATAAAATTGCAGAAACAAAAACAACCATTACACAGGCTAGATGTTTGAACAGATTAAGATACTGAGTCGCGAACGTTACAAAAGAGAACTCAAAGCCACTAGAATCGTTGGACATCTAACGTATTTATAGCATTCCAAGCTTCAATGTTAAGTTAATCAGCAGTAT
>JASJDX010000484.1 GCA_030064975.1 Pleurocapsa sp. MO_192.B19 | reverse complement strand
ATCAGCAGAATTATAGTTTTACCAATCTGCGCCGAACACATCAGCGTTACTTTTTGTACGCCAGCTTCGCAGACAGCATCGAGTATCCCAACCTGATACGCAGCGCGTGTCGGATTCCATTTTCCAGGCTCGGCAGAAGTTTCAGGCAACTCAAAATGTTCACTCGCCCAATCAGATATCTTTACTCTTTTTGGTGGCGTAAATTCTTTAAAAGCTTCTTTGACTAAGGCTGTAACGTCCATAGTCTAAATATGCCCTTATTTAATTGACCAAACCTGCGCTCTCGATCTCTTTAAAAATAAATATCTAAATTTCCCTTGGGCATTGGCGATCGCGACTTGCTCGACCTGTAATGTTAAAAAATAATATCTCGTTGGTAATGCTCAGTCATACATAAAATACCATTGAATAAGAAATAGTTAGTTGTCATGACCAAGCCTCAAATCACGATCAGACTTTCTCCATCCCTTCTCACCGAACTCAATCAATACGTTGAGGAAACTGGCACGTCGAAAACCGATGTGGTGGTTAGCGCGATCGCCCAATATCTGGGCTGTGCTGAGAGTGTGCCATTAATTCAGAGAATGGCTGAACTGGAAAGGCGGGTGAAAGACCTGGAAGCTGAAAAGAGGCGAAATTGATGAATTTTGTACCTAAAAAAGTATCACTCAGTCTTCAATGCTCTAGCAAAGATTGCGGGTGTAGAAAAAGAGTCAGTGGAGAAGTCTGATGGATGGTAAACCTCTACCCATTTTTGATGTTTTCCTCGCTCATAATAGTGTCGATAAGCCTCAAGTTAGAGCTATTGCCAGGGAACTTAAAAAGCGTGGATTAAATCCCTGGCTAGATGAAGAACAAATTGCTCCAGGCGAGTTATTTCAAGAAGCCATTCAAAGAGCCATTCCTCGAATCAAATCTGCGGTCATCTGCATTGGTTCGCAAGGATTGGGGAAATGGCAGGAAATGGAACTGTACTCACTCACCAGTCAATTTATAAACAGAAATATTAAAGTAATTCCCCTCTTGTTACCTAATGTCAATCGTATTCCAGAAAATTTAGTCTTTCTTCAACAATTCAATTGGGTAAGTTTCGAGAGTATTGATGATAAAAATGCCTTTTATAAACTGGAGTGGGGGATTACAGGTGTCAAGCCGAAGCCAGAACAAAGGCTATCAAATTCAAAATTCCCTTCTCAAGCTACTACTACTTTTTTACCTGCGCTTGCTGAAGTTGAGCCTGGTGAAGTCGAGTTGACTACAGAAAAAGGTGACTACACTGAACTTCGTGACCTTTTAGCAGCAGGAAAGTGGAAAGAGGCTGACCAAGAAACCTTTCAAATCATGCTCAAGGTAGCAAATCGAGAAGAACAAGGTTGGTTGAATAAGGATAGTATCGACAATTTTCCCTGTGAAGACCTACGGATTATCGATCGATTGTGGGTGAAATACAGCAATGGCAAGTTTGGCTTCAGCGTCCAGAAGAAAATCTATGAGGAGCTACCAATCGTGCATATTAGTTCTACAGTCTGGCATTCTTTTCGATTGCGCTTGGGCTGGGAAAGAGCAAGGGTTAAATTAGAGAAGGTTAAGGTTTACTCCCAACAAAATCATGCCCCCAAGGGCTTCTTCCCACGGCTTCCCTACAATCAATTGAATATTATTTCTCTTCTCTCGCGCAAAGACTTGTAACCTGTAAATCATAGCAACTTCAGGCAATTTGTCAAGCTAAGTTTTTGGTACTTTCTCTACGAAATCATGGGCTTATGACTCACTCGTTACCTGGCATGGTTCATTTATCAGAGTATGAAATGACCGCCTACTTTCCAGGTACGCTGATAACCTCTAAACTCATAATTTGTTTTTCTTACTTCTGTTCTACTCACTGCCTAACTCAATCAACGCCTCATCAATCACTCGTGCAAGCCTGGCTTGTATATCTTCTGGCTTATCTAAACCCGACAATTCCCAAGCCAATTTAGCGGGAATATTAATCAACTTTGCCTTGGCATTGGCGATCGCATTCTTCCAAGCGTTCAGCACTTCTTCTGCATCAACTAATTTTCCTGCCAATTTATCCGCCTCCATATTTTTGATTCTGGCTAATGCTTCCTCTTTGTCTGCTTCTGCTTTTAGCTTCCTAATTTTCGCCGATGTTTCTGGTTGATCTAATGCCAGGCGACATTCATCTAAACTCTCAGAAAATCGCACATTTTCCTGTTTAAGTTGTTGAATTTGACAATTAAATGCACTAATCAGACCATATTTGCCCCGATCGTCCTGAGTTATCTTTCTACTTGCTGCCCAATTCTCGATCGTTCGATAGCTGATACCTAGATGTTCTGCCACCTCAGCAGCAGATAAATATATCTCTTGCACTGTTTAGGACTGTTTAGGACTGTTTAGGAATTGATAGTTATTCGGAAACGAAATTGACCACCACCACCACCAAGTTTTCCCAAAATTATTCACACCTAGACAAATACCGCGCTTTTCCGAACCGCATTACTTTGGGCTGAGTAAGTACCTTATTCATAGTCATTTCTAGATCATAAATGGATCGTGTTTTGAAACGAGGAACATAATCCAATAATCATAGGCTGTCTATAAATACAACTAGGGGGTTCAAATCCCTCCGCGCTCAATAGCCTATAATCCCGGCCATTATAGGCTTTTAAAATTTCTAACCCTTATTTTACTCTAATGTGTTGCTAATCGATTAACTATGGTGAGCAACCATATACAATGGTTTACATTAAAAAGTGGTTGGCGAAAGACTTAGTTGAAGAGTGTCATTTACCTTGGCAATCTCCAGGAAAAAAATTGACTCCTGGTAGAATTGCACAGTCAATTTTGCCACTTTTAATCGAGATTGGAACACCCGCCGCTCTGCCCAAAACCCGTGGAAAGTCGATACTGTTGGGTAAAAGGTCAGAAAAGAAAGCATCAAACAAGATATCCAATAGCTAAAAAAAGCTATTCTCGTGGTACGAAATCGGCAAAAGAGGTAGTTTAAACTTTATTTTCTCAGGTTAATTCCTGCTTTCAGCTATTTTTAACTGGCTGAACTGTTTAGGCATGATTTTTTTAGTCTAAACTACAGTACAAAGCCTAATCCATTCAAAATCATGGCTTTTACTACTTGACCTGTGCTAATTATTTGTTGAGGATGTTTGCCGATCTGCCGATCTATTTCTTCGAACAGCCCAATTTGATCCACAATTCCTGCTACTATACCTAGATGATCTAGATTTTTAACTTGGATATCCAAGATGGGTCATTTTAACTCTTCATAAAATACCCTACCTCTATTCCTTTACCTGCGAAATGCCCGTTTAAATTCACAAAAGATATGCGATCGCGATCATTACTATCAAAATAATTGATAAGTCATTTTTGTAATGACGAATTGATTATTAAAATGAAAAAACCATATTTATTTTTAAGCGTATTATTTTTATTTTTTTTGTCTCAACCTGTCAAAGCTGAACCTCCAGAAGTCAATATTGACGAAGATAGTAAGTACGTCAAAAGTGAATTGCATACAAAAAAACAAGGTGATAGTCAGCTTAAATTTACATCTAGCTATTATTCAAATGCTAGTTCAGAAAGAAACTGTAAATTGTCTAACTACAAAAACGAATCTGATTGCTCAGTTCCATATATAAATATAAATATGGAATTAATATTGCCTCATAAGTTATATACAGACATTAAAGCTTATGAAGGTTATAGGTTGAGAAATCAATTGAGCAAAATATTTAATTTCGGCAACCAAATTGAGCATTAGAAAAAAAACCTTATGACATATAAGGTTTAAAGCAATTATTTTAATTTAACTTGGCACGATCTAATCTACCTCAATCACCGCATGACCGCTATAGATAAAGTGCTGGGAACCATCAGCCATACGGATTAAGTAATGCCCCTCCTCCATTCCTACCAAATCGGCGATCGCATATTCTGCTGGGATGATTGTTCTTAATTGTTCGTTGGGGATTTGATCCTAAATCCGATTCTCATACCCTCCTTATACATCAAATGGAATTTAACCAATGATAGTGAGTTAAATTTCTAATTTCTTCTTTCATTTCTCTAAGAACATTACAACGTTTTACTAATAGTTCTTCAATTTCACTGATTGTTTCAAAATGTTCATTGACTAAAGGTTCATCTACTAAAGTCCAGAGTCGTTCTGCTGGTTGTAATTCTGGAGAATAAGGGGGCAAAAACTCAATTGTTATTCCTTCAGGGATTTTGGCTTGTTTACTCCGATGCCATCCTGCATTATCTTCTACTAAAAAAACCTTTTTTTTTCAGAAATCCCAGCATCACGAGCAAAGTTTTGATAGACAAGATTTAACCACAAGGTATTTACCCTAGGAATTAAATACCATAAAGTTTCTCCCGTCTTTGGTTTAACAAATCCATAAACATAGACCCATTCATAACGATGTTGAACAATTGCTATTGGTCGTTTGCCAATTTGAGTCCAAACTTTTCTTAGTATTGGTTTTAACCCTATTCTATGTTCATCAAAAAACCATAAATCTACTTCAGATTCTGGATGTTTTTCTGCTAATTTTTGAACTTTTGAGGGTAAATTTGCCTTAAATATTTCGGCTCTTCCGATTTGGCTATGCTAAATTAACTATTAAAATGGAAAGATAATAAACTTCTTGAACGAAAATTGTGAAAGTTTTTAAATCCAAATCCTTTACGTTTTATCAGCTTTAATTTATTATTAATGCCCTCAACGATTCCCTGAGTAGTTCGATTTTTAAAGTAGGGAATTATTTCCCCGAACCATCTAATGATGGTAGCACAACTCTTAGGAAGCTTACTGGCAGCACCTCGTAACCAATCCGCCAAATTTAATAATCCTATTACCTCGGAATCTCGGTTTTCAAAAGTTTTTCTCAACTCTTCTTTTAACTGGTGCATATCTGCTAATTTCGGAAATACTTTCTGAACTTGTTTGAGTTTTTCTTTCTGCTCGTCATTCAAATCTTTTTCATTTTTTAACAGGGGATATTTACTGTTGGTTATAACTAGATTCACCGAAGTCAGAAATAGGAAGTCAGAAGTCAGAAGTATACCTCCAGCTAAAGCAAGAGGATTCAAAAATTGAATGAGCGTTTTTATTTCTTCCTCATAAATTAGGAGGCTTTAGACCAACTTCGGG
>JASJDX010000483.1 GCA_030064975.1 Pleurocapsa sp. MO_192.B19 | reverse complement strand
GAGCGCAAGATTATTTAATCGAAGGTCAATTTGAAGGCGAAACATTAACCCGCTCGATTCGTTATGCAATTGAACGCCAACGAACTGAATTTCATACCCGCCAGCAAGCATTAATGAAAAAAATGCTAGACAAGATTCGTAATTCTATCGATCTTGAGGCAATTTTACAAACTACCGCCACCGAAATACAACAATTTTTGCATACCGACCAAGTATTAATCTATCGCTGTGAATCTGGTCAATCAGAAGAAACAACTGTGGTTGCACAATCTGTTGATGCTGAATCAAAAAAGCTTTCGATTGAGCAATTTATTTCTGCGGTCAATTTATCTTCTCTTCACTCAATTTTAGCGGAATCAACATCTATTAAAGCAGTCGAAAATGCTCGGGAAACATCTTCTGAAGAAATCGAAGTTATAGTACACCAAAAGATTAGATCGTATTTGATTTTACCCATTTGGCTTAGTCAATCAGTTGATTATGTTTATGAAAAATTAACTTATCCTTTAATAAAACAGACTGTTACCCATAACAAAGACGAAGGATTGTGGGGAATGCTGATAGCATATAACACTAGAAAAACGAGAAAATGGCAAGATTGGGAAATCAATTTCTTACAGCGACTAACTACTCAAGTAACTATTGCTATTCAACAATCACAGCTATGCTGTCAGTTACAAACGGCAAATCAAAAACTGCAGCAGCTAGCAATTTTAGATGGTTTGACTGGCATTGCTAACCGACGCTACTTTGATTTAGTTTTAGACAAAGAATGGCAGAGATTAGCGAGGGAGAAAAAACCTCTCTCTTTGATCTTGTGTGACATAGATTATTTCAAAGCCTATAACGATGTCTATGGTCATCAAAAAGGCGATCGCTGCTTGCAAAAAATAGCCAAGCTCTTACAACAGTCAACTCGCAGAGCAGCAGATTTAGCTGCCCGTTATGGTGGAGAAGAGTTTGCCGTTATTTTACCTAATACAGATTCTCAAGGAGCTTTGTTTATTGCCAAAAATATCACACAACTATTAGCTCAACTACAAATATCCCATGAAAAGTCTCCAGTAAGTCAGTATATTACCTGTAGCATTGGTATTGCTACTAAAATACCCACTTCTAAGCAACCAGTAACTAACATAATCAAGGTAGCTGATAATTTACTCTATGAAGCGAAAAAAGCAGGGCGTAATCAAATTACGCATAATTATCCATAAATTTTTGCTGGAGATTACATTGGCATAAGTAGTAGACATGGGCGTAAGCAAAGACAGCATTTTGTTTAGGTGCTTAGGCAGATATTTTACCTCCATATAAGTAAAGTAGGTATTAAAATTATGAAGACTTAGTTAGAAGCCGTTTAAACAATTGTGTCGATGGATGCCAATCTCGTAGGACAAATTATTCAGGGACGTTATTACATCGTCAAACAACTGGGGCGGGGTGGCGTTGGAGTCACTTTTTTAGCTCAGGATCAACAGTGTTTTGACAGTCAGTGCGTTGTCAAACAGTTAAAGCCCAAATCAGCAAATCCCAAAACCTTAGAAATAGCCAGACGGTTATTTAATCGGGAAGCTGAAATAATGAATCGTTTAGGGTACTGCGATCGCATTCCTCGGTTACTAGCTTATTTTGAAGATAATCAAGACTTTTTTCTGGTTCAAGAATTAGTTGAAGGACACGATTTGAGTAAAGAAATAGTTCCCCATCAACCCTGGTCAGAAAAGAAAAGTATCACTCTCTTAAAAGATATCTTAGAAGTATTGCTGGTGGTGCAACAGCATAGCGTAATTCATCGCGATCTTAAACCTTCTAACTTAATGCGGCGTATCAAAGACGGCAAAATTGTCTTAATTGATTTTGGCTCAGTCAAACAGGTGAGTACTCAAATTATTGATGCCACAGGACAAGTAAAACAGACCGTAGCAGTTGGCACAAAATCTTATATGCCGATGGAGCAAATGATGGGGCGTCCTGGGTTTCATAGTGATATTTATGCTGTGGGAATTATTGTCATCCAAGCTTTAACGGGAGTCCCCCCCAAAAACTTTACCATCGATCAGAATGGGGAAATAATCTGGCGCAATAAACTTCAGAGTCAAGTAAATTATCAACCTCGGTTTCTCAATATCTTGGATAAAATGGTGCGTTACCGTTTTTCAGAAAGATATACTTCGGCAGGGGTTATATTATCTGATTTAGCGCAATTAGACGCACAACAAAACAACAATAAGCCGACGGAAATTGTGCGGGGTAAATCTCAAGCCCAAGCAGTTAATCAAACAGCTCAAAACGATCGCCAAACAAGAATTATTAGTAAACAACTTAATGTTGTTAATGTTCAGCAAAATCCAACAGCTAGGGTTAATATTCACCCTCAGGGTAATCCCTCTGAGCCTAAGTCCAAATCAGGATCGAAATCTAAAGTCATAGTTTCTATGGTTGCTGGGGTAACACTACTGGCTGCTGCTTTAGGCTCATGGTTATTAGTGAAAAATAAAACTGCTGATCCAGAGTTGAAATTATCTCTTTATGAAAATGAGAGCCATGGTTTTAGGGTAAACTACCCTGAAGTTTGGTCCCAACAAAATCGGGATGATTTTTTTGCTATGGGAGTTGTATTTTTCTCACCCTTGGAAAATGATTCAGATAAATTTAAAGAGCGAGTTAGTGTCTTGGTAGAAAATCTGTCTAGTGATATGTCTTTGGCTCAATATACTAATGAGTCTATATCCGAAATAAAAAGACTATCCGATCCTAAGGTGGGCGAAGCTCAAGTTATTAACCTCGGTAATCATGAAGCGCGGCAAGTAGTTTATCTTGGGGAAGAAAATGGCAACCCAGTCCAACGGATGCAAACCTGGTCGGTAAAAAATAATCAAGCTTATGTAATCACTTATACAGCTCAACCTGATAGCTATGATAATTATTTGCCTGCAGTGGAAAAAATGATTGAATCTTTTGAAACCATCAATAACTAATTAATAATTGATAATTTTAAATTAAGTTGGAATCTTGATTTGTTCGTCTCCCCCCAAACCAAATGCTTCGTGAACTGCATTAAGGGCTTTTACACCTTCTGCTTCATTAATTACACAACTAATTTTAATTTCTGAAGTAGTAATCATTTGAATGTTAATCTGTTCTTGGGCCAGAGCAGTAAAAAACTTAGCAGCTACTCCTGGCTTGCCAATCATTCCTGCACCAACTACACTTAATTTAGCGATCGCCTTATCTCCAGAAACTTCTCCACAGCCAATTTTTTCGTTTAACATAGCAATTACCCGACAGGCTAAATCGGCATCACTCTGGGCAACGGTAAAGGCAATATCACGGGTAGGAAGATCGTTAATGATGCGACAACGTTGAGATTGAATAATCGCATCCACACTAATATTTTTCTGCGCTAGTAAGCCAAAGATCTGCGCTGCCATTCCTGGTTTATCTGGCACGTGACGAATAGCAATCTCTGCTTGATTGGTATCTAGAGCAATACCTCTAACGGGGGGATGTTTACCTGGATATTTATTTTCAGTAATTTCTTTTTGAGAACCTAGATCGACATCGAAAGCTTGTGAAAGCAAATGCAAAGCGCGATCGCATTCTGACTCATTGATTACACAACTTACTTTGACTTCCGAAGTAGAAATCATCTGGATGTTAATTTTGGCATCAGCCAGAGTTTTAAACATCTTAGCTGCAATACCAGGACGACCAATCATTCCTGCACCAGAAATGGCAACCTTGGCAATTTTTCGATCTACCAGTACCTCTGCTTCCTCTGATGCGGTGGGATGAGTACGCAGAGAAGGGGCAATAGCTTCGGCAACGGCTTCGGCTTGTTTCAAGACTTTGTTGATAACAGTAAAGGCAATATCGTTGGTGTTGCCTTCGTGAATCGATTGAATAATTAAATCTACATCAATATTTTGACTTGAGATCTCGCCAAATAAACTTGCAGCTACTCCAGGAAAATCTGGAACACGTAGCAGGGCGATTTTTGCCTGATCGCGGTCTACTTCTACCCCATCTACAGCTTTAGCAATTTCCATCCCTTGTAGTGAACGAGGTTTAGGCAAACGGGATACTACTCTTGTACCAGGGCGATCGCTCCAGCTAGATAATACCACCAATGGCATACCATAATTACGGGCTATTTCTACGGCACGGGGATGTAACACTTTAGCTCCCAAACTAGCTAGCTCTAGCATTTCATCGGCAGTAATTTCGGACATCAGTTGAGCAGAAGGAACAAGACGCGGATCTGTTGTCAAAATACCAGGAACATCGGTATATATTTCGCAACGATCTGCTTTTAGAGAGGCAGCTAAAGCCACCGCCGAAGTATCCGAGCCTCCCCTCCCTAAAGTAGTAATTTCTAAATCTTCGATACTGCTAACTCCCTGAAAGCCAGCCACTACAACCACTTCTCCCTTATTTAGATGTCTTGCCAAGCGATCTACTGATACTTGCAAAATTCTGGCTCTACTGTGCTCGGCTTCAGTGACAATGCCCACTTGCGCTCCCGTTAGAGAAATGGCTGGTTGTCCTAATTCTTGTAGAGCCATACTTAGTAAAGCAATAGTTACTTGTTCCCCTGTGGATAACAACATATCCATCTCACGACGACAAGGACTACTAGATACCTCATTAGCTAGCTTCACTAAAGTATCAGTGGTTTTACCCATTGCTGAGACAACCACCACTAAACTATTTCCTTGCTGTACAGTCTTGCGCACTCTATTTGCAACAGCTTGGATTCGCTCTACTGAACCAACAGATGTACCGCCATATTTTTGAACAACCAAAGCCATAATTTTTTTCTCTTAATCCCATATAAGGCATCGCTTATATTATCAGTTATTAGTCATAAGTTGCCAGTTATTTATCCGACTCGCAAAAATATACACTCATGCAACACACTTAAAAGCATTTGCTAAATTAGACCTCTTGCATGAATACGAAGTTTAGAGCTTTCAGAGATTACTATTAATTCTCATTCATTGCATATTCTAAAAATCATTTGAGCGTTTACAAAATTATTCGTGCAAGAAGTCTATTGGCTATGAAAATGAAATAACAGCAGCTAAAGTAGAGCGAAACATTGCCCTAAATTTGAAGCGCAGCTTTGACCGAGGACTTAAAACCTTGGCAAGTTTTGAGCATCCCTACAGTTTTGTCTACG